>NZ_LYSQ01000038.1:0-26172 GCF_001728955.1 Aeromonas sp. DNP9
ACACCTCACGCTTTCTGGATACAGCTTCCCATGCTCGCTTGAGCCCACCCGATACCTGCGACCAAAGGGTTGGAGAGAAAATATCGGATAACCAGCGGTTATATTCGCTATAAGGCGACAAGGATAAACGGGATTTATAGAGTGAAACAGTTGAAAGCTGATTTTCAAGCTGCGGTTAACTTGAGCTATTAGGTCATATCACTCTTTGCAGGTCATAACGACAGCGATAAAGGGGAATGTGCCCATCCGGGTATTCCATCCCCTCCAACAGCCTGCACGGGATGATATTTCCACCGCGTTAAACGCACGCTGCTTTCATCGCCCATTTTGTGTACCAATTCACATCAGATTAGGATGTGGAGCTAATAATGGCCATTCAAATAAACAAAATAGCCATGAGCCTTACCTTAATGGTCACCGCGGCGCTGTTTCCCAAATCAACCATCAAGCCACAACTGCCCCAGCCCCAAGTGACCGTTACACTCGGGGCTTTCTGACAGGCAGACCCAGGGTATTGAGTTTGTTTATGGCGCTGACATACGCCATCACCTCTCCCACTTGGTCGTTGTAGTTACGTAAACTGACTTTCCCCGCTAACAACTGTTTGGACCGATACATCGCTGTCTCTGCAAGTGAGCGACGGTGATACCCCGATATCTTCTTCCAGTACGCCAGCCCTTTCTTGCGCATCACCAGCACCGCGTCATTTCTTGCGTGTCCTTTTTTTCCATAACCCCGCGCTTTTGCGAGGCGGGATACAGGCTGTTGCCCCTTTGCACAAGATAAGCTGATGACTGGCTTTGCTGTCGTAGGCGCCATCCGCATAAACACGCCCCAGTTTGCGCCGTAGTGGATTGAGCAGAGTCGGCAACACCTCGACATCATGGACATTCTCCAGCGAGATTTCCGCCGCCACGATATCGTGAGTAGCCGGGTCTACTGCCAGATGCAATTTGCGCCAGACTCGCCGTTTCTCGGCGCCGTGTTTTCTGACCTTCCACTCGCCTTCACCAAATACCTTCAGCCCGGTTGAGTCGATAACCAAATCGGTAATACGTCCTTTTGGGGGCTGTCGATAAGCCACCGTCACCGTGCGGGCCCGCTTGCTTACACAACTGTAATCGGGGGCACAAAGCGGTACGTTCATCAACTCGAACAGGGAGTCGAGTAGTCCCTGAGTGGTCCGCAGAGTGAGGTTGAAAATCCCCTTGAGCATCAGGAAGGTGCAGATGGTCTGGTCAGTGTAGAGTTGACTGCGGCCCCGGCACCCATGATGGCCGTGGTGAAACCAGTTACTCATGGCCTCGGCATCAACCCAGAAGGTGAGTGAACCACGGTTAATCAATGATTTGTTGTATTGAGGCCAGTTGGTGATGGGGTGAAGCGACGTGCTCATGATGCAGGCTTGAAGGAGATGGTGGTCAGATCACCAAGTCCTCAGTTAGTTCCATTTAAGCTGCATCGATTTGGGCAACAACGCCGTCTGTTGCGCTTTCGATGTTCCCACTTCCTGTTTTTACGATTATCTGGCCCGCAGGCGGGCGATTAACCGTGAGCGCATGCAGCAGCGCTGTGAGTTGTGCCGTTTGTTCAAAGAAAGCCGGAACTCAGCGGGCAGCCGCTCCTTGATGTCGATGATGCGGGAGTTGGGGTATCAGATTGGTCGATTCAAAGTACGTAACCTGATGAAGGAAGCCGGGCTGGTATCCAAACAGCCGGGCGCTCATCGTTATCAGGTCGCCCAGTCTGAGCGACCGGATATCCCCAATCTGCTGGCCCGCGAATTTGATGTCCAGCAACCCAATCAGGTGTGATGTGGCGATATCACCTACGTCTGGGCCGGTGGTCGCTGGCATTACCTGGCAGCGGTTCTTGACCTGCACACCCGGTGGGTCGTGGGATGGGCGATGTCTGATAAACCTGATGCAGAATTGGCAATAAAAGCACTGGAAATGGCATATCAGCAACGAGGTTGCCCATCTGGCGTGCTGTTTCACTCCGACCAGGGTAGTCAATACGGCAGCCGGGCATTTCGGCAACGACTGTGGCGTTATCGCATGACCCAGAGCATGAGTCGGCGTGGCAACTGCTGGGATAACGCCCCGATGGAACGGTTGTTCAGAAGCCTGAAGTCAGAGTGGCTCCCGGCTATGGGATATATGAGCTTGCGAGAGGCGAAGCGGGATATCAGTTACTGCCTGATGGATTACTACAACTGGCGGCGTCCACATTGCCACTATGACGGGATACCGCCAGCAAAAGCCGAAGAACGGCCTAACCAAGAGTCCGGATTTAGTTGACCACTACAACTATGCCCTAGAGGTGTTTTAGAGTCGCTTCAACATGAGGGGGGATATATGAACAATTGCAAAACCATTTCAACAAAAACAAAATATTTACTACAGGAGTTGGGGATTTCTCGTTCAACTCTGTATAGTTGGATTAAAAGCTATAATTCCCAGCGTCTCATAACACTGGTTTTCATTCTGTTTCTGAGGTCAATGACTGGATATTAAAACGAAAAAAGTCATTGATTGAGCTAGACAAAGGAAAATAGCTCCATTCTATCACCGAATCATTGTAAGAAACGCGTTAAAGTATTTTCATGTAGATTAAAAACAAGGTCAACACTATGACGTACAGAGTTAAAAGCTGATGAAATATGGATCTATTCAACATTAGTCATGAGTCGTGCCTACCATTATGAGCTGCAGTCTCCGCTGTAATTACTGCTTTTGTTTTCACCTTGTTTTTTATACACTTATCAGGAGCTCGCAGAGCTATTAACCTCCTTATCCCATCAGGACAGAGAGAGTTATAGCCCAGTAAAACCGATCAGGAAGCAGAACACGTGTCCTCGAGAAACAAACAAACCGTCAAGCTTGATGATGTCGCGGCCCTGGCCAAAGTGTCCCCCTCGACTGTCTCACTTTATGTACGTCATCCAGACAAGGTAAAAGCCAATACCGGCCATAAAATTCAGCGTGCCATTGATGAACTGGGTTATGTGCACAACAAAATTGCCAGTCAGTTTACTGCCGGGCGAAGCTCGGCAATGGCAATTATCGTTCCTTCCATTTCCAATATTACCTTTAGTACCTTTGTCCAACAGATTGAACATATCGTGAGTGATGCAGGTTTTCAGCTCTATATCGCATCTCATGATCACTCCATGGAAAAAGAGGAGCAGCAGATCCGCTCCATTTTACAATGGTCTCCTGCTGCCATAACCCTCACTGGCGCGAAACACAGTGATACTACGATTCGTATGCTGGAGCACAGTGCGGTGCCTGTGGTTCAAGCATGGCAAATCGGTGAAGCCAGTCCGTTTGTCGCGCAGGTCGGTATCGATCATTTTCAGGTGGGTTACGATGCCGCGTCTTACCTGATACGCTCCGGCTGCCATAAAATTGCCTATTTCACGACCCGTTTTAACGATGACGTTCGTGCGCAGAGCCGCTACAGCGGCTTTTGCCAGGCACTTGAGACAGCGGGTATGGATCCCTTGTTGGTCGAAATCCCTTACAGCGACAATATTTATCCCGCCGCCCGCGAGCTACTCATCAAGACACTGCTCAAAGAGCGCAAACTCGACGGCATTTTTGCATCAAACGATACCATTGGTACGGCATTACTGATGGAGGCGATTGCACGCAATATCCCGGTACCAGAGCAACTCTCTATCATCGGGTTTGGCGATTTTCCAGGCAGCGGCTATTTGGCCCCCGTGACCTTGTCCAGTATCAATATCAATATCCACTCTGTTGCCAGCCAGGCTGCGTCCATGATGTTGCGGATGGCGCGCGAGCCCGATTATAAAGGCGAGATCATTGATGCCGGATTTGACTTGATCCCCAGACAGAGTACCCGGTTTGTTTTGTGACCAAGCCAATACTGTCACACCATAAACCATCACAAAACCATGGCCTTGATAAATAGCCCATGAAGATAAATACCCTCATGTATCTACCAGAACACTATCCGTTGCGTCAGATATTTTTAAACAGGGCACCAGTCACTGCCTGCTCTACAAGGTTTTGGTTAAGTAATATCGTTGATGAAACACGGGCACTTTTCCAACGTCATGACGACTGAATACCCCCGCGCTTGGTAAAAAGGCTTTGCTTGAAAGCTAAAAGTATCGAGCTGTGAAAAACGGCAGCCACGCTCGCGGGCAGCCTGCTCCATCGCAGCCAATAACCGGCCTCCTACACCGCGCCACCGCAGGCTGCTGGCCACCCACAGATACTCGATATAGAGCCAGTTACCGTAGGTATGGCCGCAGCATCCTCCGGCACGACACTGCTGCTCATCCTGATAGAAGATGGCAAGTGGGCGACGTATCTGTTCACCGACAAACTCACGATTGGTTTTGATCAGATTGTCTCGTAAAAAATGGATGTCGTCCTGGCTGGGGTTTTGCACAACGTCAAGAGTGTCAATCATGCAGCTCTGCTCCTCTGGTGAAACATAATGGCCGTGAACATTGTCACGGCCATGGACTACCGGAGTTGTCCCCTCTATGGCGAACGCCGGTGCGATTTACGCCAGCTCCTTTAGCTCGGCAAACAGCGAAGCCCAGAGACTTTTGGCACGATAGAACACCGGCGGCTGGCCAATCGGTGCGGGCAGAGTGACCCGCTGGCCCCCCGTAAAGCTCTTGCCGCTCCAGACATGAGTCCACTGCTCACCTGCAGGCAGGTAAGTTGTCCACTCACGCACATCCCCTTGGTGAACCGGTGCCACCAGCAGCTCTGACCCATAGAGGTATTGATCCTGTATGACGTAGGTCTCGGGATCATGTTCAAAATGCAGCATCATGGCACGTTGAACCGGATACCCTTTCTCGGCTGCTTCATCCACCAGGCTACGCAAGTAAGGAGTCAGGTGGCAATAAACTCGGGTCATCCGGGCAAAATGCGCCAACGTGCTGCCATCCTGGTCAAACTGGAAATTCTCATCAGGGCGGTTACCTTCGTGGGTACGCATGACTGGGGTAAAGGCAGCCATTTCAACCCAGCGGTCAAAAAGCTCCTTGGTTCGACGGTTGCCAAACAGTGAGGTGTAGCCACCGATATCCGAGTGATGATAAGCGTTGCCCAACATACCGGAGGAGAGCGCCCCCGAGATCACCGTGACCAGACCGTCGTGACGGCTGAAATCGACACATTGATCGCCTGCCCACAGTAGCGGGCAGTATTGCTGCACCCCGGTGTAACCGGCTCGCATAAAGAACAGGGCATCACCGGTTTGGCCGTTCATCGCGATCGCTTCAGCGTTGCACTGGGCCCACAGAGTCGGCCAAGCATTGTGCATCAGCTTGGCATCGACACCGTTGTACAAGTAGATGCTATCGGTCGGCAGGTACTCGCCAAAGTCAGCCATCCACCCCTTGATCCCCATATCCAGCATGTTTTTACGCAGCACGGTATCACGGAACCAGGCCATGGCATCTGGATTGGTAAAGTCGATACAGCCGCAATAGAATTCGCCAAAGTCGACCAGCGCAACCTGACCATCCTTGTCCAGCGCCATATAGCCGAGCTCTTTGGCGATCGGAAACAGCTTGCCATCTTCACACAGGTAGGGGTTGACGTAGGCCATGAACTCGATGCCCTGGTCATTGAGCTCCTTGATCCTGGCGGGCAGATTGGGGTAGCGATCCTGATGGTGCTGCCAATCCCAGTCCCAGAACAGGCGCTTGCCAAACGAGGTGACCCGCAAGCCGCACCAGTCTTCACTCCACAGACCCGAGACCTTGATACCATGGTCAAGGGCGTTTTCCAGACGACTGAAGGTATTGACCTCCCCCCCCTTCAGACCAAGGATCGCCCCCTTGTAAACCCACTCCGGCAACCTGGGCTGGCGACCAAACCGGGCGGACAGTTTTTCGATAATGCCCAGATAGCTCTCTGCGGTGCGCAACTCGATGGCCTGCGGGATCGCCCACACTTGCAGCTCATGAAATCCTTCGTGACGAAAATCGAAATCGGCATAAGCGGTGGTGTCGATATGGCAGCTGTATTTGCGAGAGGAGACAAACGTGGGTTGCGGATAGTTGGTGTGGTAGTAATCCCCACCGGCTTTGCCCATCACATCGGCTTTCCATTTGATCTCGCTGTGGGGATGGCGACCAACACCGGGCTCTGACGTCCACAACGGAAAGTGACGACCACGCAAATCGAAATAGGACATCTGCTCGCCACAACCCCAGACATGCTCTTTACGTTCGGCCGGCAATCTGACCCAAAAGCGGTTATATGCCTCGTCCAGTATGGTCGGATAAAGCATCACATCATCGCCATCACACACCACTGCCACCTGTAGCAAAGCAGGGGTAAAGGCATTCGGGGCAAAAATAAACAGGTTGTTGTCAACCTGTTCGATATGAGCCAATGCAACGCGAGACTCGATATAGTCTTCGATGTCAAAGTTGCCGCGATAAATTTCCATTTTTTCCCGGCCCTTGCCTATATAAAACGCCGGGGCATCCGCTTGATGAGAAAATAACAACTGCTGCTGGTGCTGAATCGTTAATGCCTGTGACGAAAATTCGAGTTGCATTGCATAAGCTCCTGTTTAGTCGGGCCATCCCCGCTTGCTCGCCAACACAATAATAGCGCTACGATTTCATTTCAATCGCGTAAAACCCAAACAGCGATCTCGATCACCAATCAATACCCGCCACACGAAAACGTTTAGCTCGCCTACAAACACCATTTGTAAGAGAATCCTTAACCACCAGCGCAATCTCTCGATCTGGATCCCACTTTTCAATAATCACCCTTGCGCCAGCAATCGCATCGCTACGATTATTGATCTGCCGGATGGATTCCACACTATGGAGAATAAAATGGTTGTTCAGGCGCATATCGAAAGCAGACTGCCTTTTAGGGAAAAACTTGCCTATGGCGTCGGCGATTTTGGTTACAACTTTGTATTGAATATCACCACCCTCTATCTGCTTAAATTTCTGACCGATGTAGCAGGTATCAATGCGGCGTGGGCAGGCGTCATCTTTTTGGTGGCGAAAGTGTTCACCGGCTTCACCGACCTGGGCACCGGCATTTTCCTCGACACCCGCAAGAGCTTCGGACCTCGCGGCAAGTTTCGTCCGATGCTGCTCTGGACCATAGTGCCGCTGTTTGTCTGCAACATGTTGCTGTTTTGCAATTTTGAGCTCGACAGCGAGACCAAGACCACCCTGTTCATCGTCTGCTTCATGGCATTTGGCCTGTTTTTTAGCCTGGGCAATGCCAGCTATGGCGCCATGGTGCCCTCTATGACCAAAAATGTTCAGGATCGCGCAGAGCTGGCAGCCTGGCGTCAGGGCGGAGCCAACACAGGCCTGTTGCTGGCCACCGTCGGTTTCATGCCCATCGCCATGTTGTTTGAATCCCAGGAGACCGGCTACATGGTGGCAGCCCTGGCCTACACCTCGGTCGGCTTGGCGGCGGTACTCTTTTGCTACCTCAACGTCAAAGAACACCACACCATCATAGGTAATGACCCTGACCAGATAGTCGAGAAGCCCACCATCAAGGAGGGGCTCAAGGCGGTACTCAAGAACAACCAGTTGCTGGTGCTGGCAGTAGCCAACCTGCTGACCCTCTCCGCATTCAACGTCAAACTCACCGTGCAGGTCTTCTACGCCCAGTACATTCTGGGTGATGTCTCCATGGTCTCTTACATGAGCTTTGTCAGCATGGGGTGCATCTACCTCGGGGTGTTGTCTGTGCCTGCGCTGGTACGCCGCTTCGGCAAAAAACCTGTCTATATGGCCGGATTGTGCCTGTGGATCTCCGGCGACATTGCCAACTACCTGTTCGGTGGCACTGTCATGAGTTACGTGCTGTTCACCTCGCTGGCGTTCTTTGGCACCTCTTTCGTCAACAGCCTTAACTGGGCGTTTGTCTCAGATACCGTTGAGTACGGTGAGTGGAAAACCGGTACCCGTACCGAAGGCTTGGTCTACTGCGGCATGACCTTCTTTAGAAAATGTTCGCAAGCTATCGCAGGGTTCGTCCCCGGGTTCGCTCTGGCACTGGTTGGCTATATGCCCAATGTGGAGCAAACCGATGCCGCCAAAGCCGGGATCACCGGGCTGATTTTCATCTACCCGGCAAGCCTGGCCATCGTAACGGCGCTGGTGATGGCCCTCTTCTACACCCTCAACGAGCAGCGCTATCAAGAGATCATCGCCAGCCTTGGTGCCCGCCGTGTGGCGACCACACAAAGCTGACGCTCATGCAACAGGCAGCGGCGTGCTGGCCACGCTGTTGCTCTCTTCAAGGATGTGATCCCATGACATATCGCAATGTGGCAAGTGACCGTCTGGCATGGCAGGAAAAGATGGCCTATGGGGTGGGTGATCTCGGCTATAACTTCCTGCTCAACTGCACAACTCTCTATTTGCTGATCTTCCTAACCGATGTGGCAGCCATTCCGTCAGCATGGGCCGGAGCAATCTTTCTGGTTTCGAAGTTCTTTACCGCCTGCACCGATCTGGTGACCGGCAGCGTGCTGGATAATCGTTCCGAGCTCGGCCCCAGAGGTAAATTTCGCCCCTTCCTGCTCTGGACCATAGTGCCACTGGCTCTTATCAACACCGCCCTGTTTACCAGCCTTGAGCTTCCTCTCATCACTAAGACAGCGCTGTTTACCCTGCTGTTCATGATGTTTGGTGCCTTTTACAGTTTTGGCAATGCCTCCTATGGCGCCATGGTCCCGGCCCTCACCAAGCGACTCCAGGACCGAGCCGAGCTCGCCGCCTGGCGCCAGGGGGGAGCCAATACCGGATTACTGCTCTGCTCGGTGGGGTTCATGCCGCTGGTATTGCTGTTTGACAAACCACAGGTCGGCTATAGCGTTGCGGTACTGATTTATTCGGTCATGGGGGCTGCAGCAGTACTCTTTTGCTACAGCAGAGTTCGTGAACGCCATGTGCTGCCATCGGTTGTCAACGAATCGGGGTTTTCGGCAGTACAAACCAACGCACGGGCCGTGCTGGCAAACCGTCCGCTGGGCATCCTGGCGCTGGCCAATCTGCTGACGCTGGCAGCGTTCAACACCAAGCTGATTGTTCAGGTTTTTTACGCCCAATATGTGATTGGCAACGTATCGATGATCGCCTACATGAGCTTCATCAGCATAGGGTGTATCTACCTGGGGGTATTGCTGGTTCCCTTTGCCGTGCACCGTTTTGGCAAACTGCCTGTCTATCTGGCCGGTATTGGCGTGTGGATATGCGGTGACCTGCTCAACTACCTCTACAGCGAGAGCGCTCTCGATTACATCCTCTTCACCTCCCTGGCCCTGTGGGGATCCGCTTTCGTCAACAGTCTCAACTGGGCGTTCATCTCTGACACCGTCGAGTATGGGGAATGGAAAACCGGCATCCGCACCGAGGGGCTGGTCTACTGCAGTCTGACCTTCTGCCGCAAATGCTCGGCCGCGCTTGCGGGCCTCATTCCCGGGCTGGTGCTGGCATGGTCAGGCTATGTTCCCAACGCGATGCAAAGCTCCGAGACCCAAAGCAGCATCGCCAATCTGATGTTTCTTTACCCGATCTGCGCCCTGATTTGCGCTGCTGCCTTGATGTTGCTGTTCTACCCGCTCACTGATGCCCGCTATCAACAGATCGTCCGGGAGCTGGCACAACGCCATGCCCTTGCTTCTCCCCGGAGACCCCATCACCGAATAAATGAGCAATCTACTCCATCATCTGACAGCCATCCTCTTCGCGCGGGTCAGAATGGGTGAATTTAACATGCTGTTTTTATTGAATTAATCCTTAACCAAATCAGACAAAGAGAGCGGTATTCCTATGTCATTCAACAGTGAAAACCTGGCCAAGCTCGATATCTCGGCGCTGCGTAGCCAACGCTGGTATGCCCCCGACACCATCCGTGCCTTCGCTCACCGTCAGCGCAGTCAGCAAAGTGGTTTGAACCGCGACGAATTCATGGGCAAGCCCGTGATCGGGATCATCAATACCTGGAGTGAAATGAGCCCCTGCCACAGCCACCTGCGTGAGCGCGCCGAGGCCGTCAAGCGAGCCGTCTGGGCCGCGGGAGGCTACCCCGTTGAATTGCCCGCGCTGTCGGTCGGGGAAGTATTGGTCAAGCCGACCACCATGCTCTATCGCAACTTTCTGGCGATGGAGGCAGAAGAGCTGCTGCGCCAGCATCCGATCGATGGGGCCGTGCTGCTCGGCGGTTGCGACAAATCCACGCCAGCCCTGCTGATGGGCGCCATTTCGATGGACTTGCCGGTGATCTTCTGCCCCGCAGGCCCCATGTCGAGCGGCAAATGGCGCGGTCATGTCACCGGTGCCGGTACCCATACCAAGAAGTTCTGGGATCAATTGCGCTTGGGGGCCATTACCCAGCATGACTGGATCGAGCTGGAGGGGGCGATGACTCGCTCCATCGGCACCTGCAATACCATGGGCACGGCATCCACCATGACCTCCATCGCCGATGCCATGGGCTTTATGTTGCCGGGGGCCAGCTCCATCCCCGCCGCTGACTCGCGACACGTCCAGATGGCAGCCCAATGCGGCCAAATCATCGTCGACATTGTGTGGCATGATCACAAACCTTCCCGCTGGCTGACCCGAGCCAACTTCCTCAATGGCGTAGTGGCCTACATGGCGCTCGGCGGATCCACCAATGCCGCGATCCACATGATTGCGATGGCCAACCGGGCAGGCATCAACCTCACTTTGGAAGACATGGAGTCGGTGGCCCGGGAAGTCCCTGTGCTGGCCAATCTGTTTCCCTCTGGTGATCAGTTGATGGAGGAGTTCTTCTTCGCCGGTGGTCTGATGGCCCAGCTGAAAAAGGTGGAGTCATTCCTTCACCTCGATGCGATCGGGGTCACCAATCGTCCCGTTGCACAGTGGATTGCCAACGCGACCTGTTATGACGACAACGTGCTCCGCTCGCTAGATAACCCTGTGGTACCGCTCTCCCGTGGATGTGCATTGACAGTATTGCGCGGCAATCTGTGCCCCAACGGGGCTGTGATGAAATCATCTGCCGCCAAACCCGAACTGCGCCACCACAAGGGCCCCGCCATCGTCTTTGACAGCCATCAAGAGCTCTCGGATCGCATCGATGACCCAGCCCTGGAGGTAACCAGGGAGTCAGTGATTATCCTGCGCAATGCCGGCCCGGTCGGCGCGCCGGGCATGCCGGAGTGGGGCAACCTGCCAATCCCGAAAAAGCTGCTGCAACAAGGCGTCACTGACATGGTGCGGATCAGCGATGCCCGCATGTCCGGTACTCACTATGGCACCTGCATCCTGCACGTTGCCCCTGAAGCGGCCATTGGTGGCCCACTGGCACTGGTACGTACCGGTGACCTCATCGAGCTCGATATCGCCAATGGCCGCCTCAACATGCTGGTCAGTGATGAAGAGCTGGCCGAGCGCCGCCACACGCTCAAACCGGTACACAAAGTTTATGAACGCTCTTATGCCGCACTCTATCAACAACATGTGACCCAGGCCGATCAGGGCTGTGACTTCGATTTCCTCCAGGCTGGCAGCAAAGTGCCCGAGCCCCCGATTTTCTAAAGGAGCAAACAATGAATCCGTTCAAACTTGCGATTACTCAAGGTCCACGCCCACTGGGCACCTGGATGATGACTGGCAGCGATACGGTGGCGGAAGCCATGGCGACTGTCGGTTTCGATTTTTTGGTGCTGGACCAGGAACATGTACCGGTCGATAGCCTGGATGCGATCCGCATCGATCGCGCCATTCGTGCCAGCAATCCGGCCACCACACCACTCTACCGCCTGGCCTGGAACGACACTGTGTTGATCAAACGGGCGCTTGATGGCGGTGCAACGTCGCTGATGGTGCCGTTTGTCAACAGTGCAGCAGAAGCCCGCAAAGCGGTAGAGGCGGCCTACTACCCTCCCCTAGGCAAACGCGGCTTTGCCGCGGTGCATCGTGCGTCCGGTTACGGTGCCGACCCCGAATTCGTGCGCAAAGCCCGGGAAGAGCTCTGCCTGATCCTGCAAATTGAGACCCCTGACGCCATTGATGCCATGGAAGAGATGGCCATTGAAGGAGTGACCGGCTTCTTTATCGGCCCCGGCGATATGAGCGCAGCCATGGGCCATATTGGCAATCCCTCTCACCCCGAGGTGCAAGCCAAGATCCGCGAAGGGCTGGAGAAGTGCCAGCGATTGGGATTGCCTTGCGGGATCGTCGGTGGCAACCCCGAGCTGGTGAACAAATATCAAGAGATGGGTTTTAGCTTCGTGGCGCTCGGCTCCGACATGAGTTACCTGCTGGCTCGCGCCCGTGAACAGCTCGCCGCGATCCGGGGGGAACGTCTGAGCATATCCGGTGGCGAGGTTTACTGATGAAGAGGCTTCACCGCCAAAGCGGCCCGCTTGATCTGGAGCTCATCCCCGAGCTCGGTGGTGCTATCGGCAAACTGACCTGGCATGGCAGGGAGATCTTGTGCTCTCTGCCCGATGGTCAGAACGTCACGGTCAACCAGGGGGGGTGTTTTCCCCTGGTACCTTACTCCAACCGTATCGCTCATGGGCGGTTTCACTTCGCCGGATGTGATTACGCCCTGCTGCGTAACTTTGGCGATCATCCCCACTCAATTCATGGCAACGGCTGGCAGCAGCCATGGCAAGAAGGGGATGCAGATGATGACTCTGTCGTGCTGACCCTGCACCATGATGCACAGGGAGCATCCGCGGCGCAATGGCCCTGGCCTTATCGGGCAACTCAGCGCTTCACCCTGCAAGAGAATGCGCTGCATATCATACTCACTTACCACAATCTGGCCGATCACGCGGTCCCGGCCGGGCTGGGCTTTCACCCCTATTTTCCCCGTGCGGCGCACGCCGAGATCCAGTTCGACGCAGGCGGTGTGGTACTCAACGACCACAAGTACCTGCCCACTGGTCTCGCGCCACTACCGACCCAATGGAACTATCGCACTTGGCGCAAACCTGAACCCGCCAGTGTCGATAACTGCTTCCATCACTGGAGTGGCTGTGCACGGGTGCGCTGGCCAGATGAGAAGCTGATGGTGACCCTGAGCTCACCCGATGCGCCTCACGCCATCCTGTTTCTGCCGCCCGCCGATCGTGACTTCATCGCCATCGAGCCGGTTTCTCATATCAATGATGCCATCAACAACGGTGGCTTTGGTGACCCTGCGCTGGCCATGGCCACTGTGCCAGCCAATGGGCAGTTGCAGATCGCCATGCTGCTTGAGGTTTCTCACTATGCCTAATCCTGCTCTGCTACTGGCCGACTACCGCGGCCATCTGCCCGAGTGCCCGACCTGGAGCACTGATGAACAGGCGCTCTACTGGACCGATATTCTCGAGCGTTGCCTGCACCGCTATCACCCCGAAAGCGGCGTCATGACGACAATCCCCTTCCCCGAAGAAGTGGGTTGTTTTGCCCTGCGCGAACAGGGTGGCTTTATCGCAGCGATGCGCACCGGGATCTATCTGTACGATCAGCACGGCCAGATCGAGCGAAAAGTCGCCGATAACCCCAATAACCCAGCGCTGGCCCGTTTTAATGATGGCGGTACCGATCAGGCGGGTCGTTTCTATGCAGGCACTTACTGGAGCCCACGAGATTACAACGGCGCCCTGCTATGCCGGGTTGATGCCGAGCTGCAGATGTCGGTGATCCAGTGCGACATTCTGGGAGCCAATGGCTTGGCATTCAGCCCGGACATGCGCTGGATGTACACCACTGATACCCCCAACCGCCGCCTTTATCGCACTCCGCTGGCCCGCGACGGTTCACTCGGTCAACGGCAACTGCTGCGCGAGTTTGCAGCCCGCGCCGGCGAAGGGCGCCCGGATGGGGCTGCAATCGATGTCGAAGGATGCTACTGGAGCGCCCTGTTTGATGGCCATCGTATCGCCCGCTTCTCTGCAGAGGGGGTATTGCTGGCCGAATATCCCTTGCCGGTACGTTGCCCCACCATGGTCTGTTTTGGTGGTGAGGACATGAAGACCCTCTTCATCACCACCACTCGCGAAAATATGGACGCCGCCGAACTGGCAGCACGTCCGCTCTCAGGTGCGCTGTTCAGCATGCGTGTTGACATCGCCGGTCTTGCTAAACCCACATTTAAGGAAAACAACGGATGAAAACTATCGGCTTTATCGGTCTTGGTCTGATGGGCGAAGCGATGTCAAAGAACATCGTCAAAAAATTTGATGGCAATGTGTTGGTATTCGATATCAATCAGGAGGCTGTCGCCCGTGTGGTCGATGCAGGCGCCATCGCCTCCCCTTCCATTGCCAGGTTGGCAGCCGATGCGGATGTGATCATCTCCATGGTACCGCGCTCCGAACACGTCAAAGCGGTCTATACCGAACTGCTGCCACACCTTGGCCCCGGCAAGATCACCATCGACATGTCCACCATTGACCCGGCCGTGTCAATCGCCTTATCCCGCCAGGTAGCAGAAACCGGTGCCGTGATGCTCGATGCGCCCGTGGTCAAATCGGTCCCTGCCGCCGTGGCTGCCGAGCTCGGGATCTACATAGGTGGCGACCTGTCCGCCTATAAAAAGGTCAAGCCGTTGCTGGCCATGATGGGCAGCAACCAGATCCACCTGGGGGGCAACGGCCGTGGTTTGATCATGAAGGTGCTGCACAACACCTTGGTCGCCCAAATTCAGAACAGTGTCAACGAAATGCTGGCCACCGCCGATCATTTCGGCATCGATAAAGAGAGCTTCAACACCGCCGTCTCTTACGGTGGCGGCAGCAATTTCTATCTGACCAGCAAGATAGGAGCCCTGATCGCCGAGAACTACAACACTGTCTTCTCGCTGGAGAACATGGCCAAAGATATCGGCATTATGAAGAACCTCATGGGCGAAGAGGCGCTGACCCTGCCCGGAGTCGAATTGGTGAATAACATTTACCAGCAAGGCCTGAATAACGGCTTGGGCCGTGAGGATTTCTGTGCCACTTATAAGTTGGTAAAGCAAAACATTCAATAACTGGCTGATAAAAACCATCGCATGAGGTAATTAATTTACCTCATGCCAATCGCTGCACGATTTAATATCAACTTACCATTGGCGAGTCAATCACTATGCGTATCCACCCCAAAATATGCTTAATCCCTCTTATATGCTGCAACACAGCTTTCGCGGGCGGTTATTTTGAAAGCCGTGAGGCATTTAACTTTGCTACCGACCAACATGAGTTATTGTTGCGACTCGGCTATAACTGGGAGTCTGGTGCCGGGATTATGGCCAGCAATGCGTATAACACCGAGAAACTAGACAAGCTAAAGCACAGTTATAACGAAATTGAGGGATGGTATCCGCTATTAAATTTAACCACTAAACTCTCGGTCAATGCAGGTGGTTTGGTTAACTCCTCTAGCTCTGGCTCTGGTGGTTCTGCGTATCTGGATGGAAAGTACAACTTTACCGATAACTTTTCCGTTATTGCACGATACCGTTACAATCATCAAAATTATCTAACTACGGATCTTGATGGTTATGGCGATAATAACGACACCAATGAATATGCACTGTATATTTTCAATAAAATAACGCCAGCCTTGACCCATACTTTTGAATCGCACTATTTTTCTCGTGTTAACAATTTCAATAGTGCTAATGGGAAAGATCATCACTGGGAGCTAACCAGTCAAACCCGTTACCGCATCAATCCACAATGGATGCCTTATCTTGAATTACAGTGGTACGATAGAAATATTGCCTATGATGCAGAAGCATACCGGATCCGCATTGGTGTTAAATACTTTTTCTAATGTTGCCAGATGAATTCAATCTATGACTCACGGAGAGCAGTTATGAACTATTCCCAGCAAGTACAATATCACTCTATTGCCGGCAAGGTCGCCGTTATCACAGGTGGCGCCAGTGGCATTGGCGAAGAGTTGGTGCGCGCCTTTGTCAGCCAGGGTGCCAAAGTCGTCTTCCTCGATTTTGATAAATCAGCAGGCGAAGCACTCGCGCATGAGCTTGACTGCCTGTTTCTGTTTTGCGATGTCACCGACCTGACTCTGCTCAAAGCGTGTTTTACGACCGTTGAACAACAGCTGGGCAGTGTCGATATCCTGATCAACAACGCGGGCAGCGATGATCACCACAAAATAGAGGATCTGACCGAGGAGTATTTCGAAAACCGCATCAATATCAATCTGCGTCACCAGTTGTTTGCGATCCAAGCCGTGCTGCCAGGCATGGAGCAAAAAGGGAGCGGCAGTATCATCAATATGGGATCCATCAACTGGATGAGGGGTCGCCCCGGGAGAGTCTGCTACTCCCTGTCAAAAGCCGCTATCCATGGTTTTACCCGTACCCTGGCGCAGGAGTTGGGCGCAAGAGGCATTCGGGTTAACAGCTTGGTACCAGGCGCAATCCGTACGCCCAAACAGGATGCGATGTGGGCGCAACTCGACCCTGCCGCGGTGAACCAGTTTGTCGAACTGCAAGCACTCAAATTCCGTCTCGATGGCTCACATTGTGCTCGCATGGCCCTCTTCCTCGGTTCTGACGAGTCCAATGGCTGTACTGGCCAGGATTTCATTGTTGATGCAGGTCTGACCCTTAATTAGGATCAGAGTAACAATTTAACTGCAAGTAGATAATCTATCTGTGAATTTTTAGAGAATGCCTAACCTAAGATAATCGAGCTTATATTAATAAACAAAAATGAATAAACAAGTCATCCCTCCAATAACAAAAAAGCCCCTCCTTGGAGGGGCAAGCAGATTGGTAGTCACACTTTTTTTTGTAATCAGCATATATTGAAAAGAATATACAAATCAAAAATCTAACATGGTAAAAATAAATCATCACTGAAAAGTAATGATCATCTTCTCATGCAGTTAAGGTCAACGCTGTAACACATATCCTACGACTTGTTGTCACTATCCCAATGACCGCCCTTCAGTAGATCGCCAGAGATTGCCTGTCAGAATATTTACGTGTCCCCTCAAACACACTTCTTCATATAAGCTGCTAAAATAGATGTCAAAGCTAAGTCATTCATACAAAGCAGCTTGATAAAGCTCCACCCGACACCACCAATGTATTATTTCAAGAGGAAAAATAGCAATATGGAGGCACATGCACATATCGGGAACAATAGAGACAAGGTTCTCCTGATTGTAGAAGACTACGCACTTCACCGTACCATACTGGTCAGTATGCTTAGCAACATGGGTTTCCAACATATTTTAGAGGCAGAGGACGGGTTTGATGCGCTGGAGGTTTGTGAACAAAACTGCGTTGACATTCTGTTCTGTGATCTAAGGCTCCCAGGAATGGATGGCATGGCGCTACTACGAAGACTATCCTCTACAGGATTTAAAGGAGGAATCATTCTTTCTAGTGTGCTAGAGAACGATGTAGTCGATGCTGTATTGCGAATGGGAGCAGAATTTGGGCTGCAAATATTAGGTAAAGTTGATAAACCGACCAACCCTTCTCAGCTAGAAGCATTAATCGGCCGTTGGTCACCAGTACCAACCGTTTTATCAGATAAAAAACAAGAACCACGAATTACCAATATTGACCTGGAATATGCGATTCAGCATGGGCAGTTAGAACCTTGGTTTCAACCTAAAGTACATTTTTCCTCTGGAGAATGGTCTGGCGTCGAAGTCCTCGCTCGATGGCCTCATCCAACACATGGAATGATATCACCGGACGTCTTCATTCCGTTAGCAGAAAAACATGGCCTGATGCACTCACTGACCGAGATGATTATTCGTGAGGCTCTCTCACATTATCATGAATGTGCTAAAACCAAGCCATCTTTAAACATATCACTAAATTTATCAGCCAGTTCACTTGTTGATAAAAGTTTGAGCAATTTTTTGCTGCTACACTGTGGCCTGAACCAAATAAATCCCGAGCAAGTCATCTTAGAAATTACAGAAAGTGCATTTACTGAAGATATCGGCCAAGCACTCGAGATATTAACGAGATTGAGAATGCATGGCTTCGGCATTTCGATTGATGATTTTGGGACTGGATACTCATCGCTACAACAACTTGCATTACTTCCCTTCACCGAACTAAAGCTCGATCGTAGCTTTGTCGACCACTGCCACAGCATGACATCTCACATGACTATTGTAGAATCAAGCATCAAACTGGCGAATAATCTTGGGTTAAAAACAGTGGCTGAAGGCGTTGAAGATAAAGAGACTTGGCAACTGCTGGACAAACTGGGTTGCCACACATGCCAAGGCTTTATTTCGGGTAAAGCAATGCCATATCATGAGCTAGCCACTTGGCATGAGGGTTGGAAAAACAAAGCTAAAGATATCATTTCAGAAAACTGATTTAGCCCAATATACTTATAGTCCCGGAATTTTAAAAAAGATATATAAATTCCGGGACTCCACCTATATTTAAAGAGTTATAACTATTCTCTAAACTTTATTTATGCCCCTCATTTTCTCCCAGAAATCAACACCTTCCTTGACTTCACAATATATATCTTCCAACTGGCGGAGTGCGCTAGGCATACACCAACTCAAACGAGGCGATCGCTCCCACTCGGTACAGCATTCAACCAAGCGCTCTGCACCAATGATCCTGGCTCCACCTTTAATTCTGTGCAAGTGATCAAGGAAGCGACGACTATCCTCATCATTACTGGCTAATGAGAGCATGTTAATATCATCATTCGTTGCTTTGATGAATTCGTGTATCAAAGGAAGCATAAGCTCAGTGTTGTTACCGGCCAAGCTACCAAGAACCTTATCGATCCTAGCAGCAACATCTGCGGCTGACGTTTGCTTATCAACCATTGGACGGCGATCATGAGCCGCAAGGCAATCTCTGATTTCATCGAGGCTAACTGGTTTGAATAAACAATCATCCATCCCTACTTCAATGGCATGCTGGAGCTGCTCTTGCCTTGCATCCGCCGTCAAACCGATGATAACAGTACGTTCACGCCGCTCGTCATGCTCTTGTTGACGATAACGCGCAGTAAAGTCCAACCCATTTATATCCGGCATATTGAAATCAGTAATAATAAAATCGAAGCGTTGATCAGCTAGTTGCAACAAAGCATCACGACCTGACTTTGCCGTTTTGACTTCATGTCCCAAAAAAGCTAGTTGTTGACTGACGAGCAATCGATTAGTCGGGTGATCATCGATAATCAAAATTTTACTGGCGCGAGTAACATTCAGCTGAGTTTCACTGAACGCTGGTAATACACTCACCTCAATCGATCCTGGATCAACGACAGGTACGCGAAGATATACAGTTACCGTTGTCCCTACTCCCTTTTCACTCACCAGGTCGAGAGATCCACCCATCATTTCACACAATGTTCGACAGATAAGCAAACCTAAACCGGTACCAGAGCGATACTCATCTTTAGAGTGTTCCGCTTGACTGAATGGTTGAAATAGACGTGCTTGATCCTCCAAGCTGATCCCTATACCAGTATCGACAATCTTTATTTTAACTAAACAATCGTCTCCTTCAGTTAACAAAGTTAGACTTAGATCTACACCGCCTTCTTTAGTAAACTTAATCGCATTACTGATTAAATTTGATATTATCTGTTTATAGCGCATAGAGTCGATCAAAACGGACTCATCGGATTCTATCTCACAGGTAAGAAATAATCCTTTCTCTCTAGCATTAGCTGAGAAAACATTAAGTACTGAGCGGCTAAGATCAGCTATGCTGTGAGGTGAAGGCGCTAGTTCAAGCTTGCCAGACTCGATTTTTGATATATCAAGAATATCCCCAATCAACCCAAGCAATTCTGTGGCGGAGTTAAGCGCTATTTCAATCGATTCATACGCTTGCTTGCTGATACCCCCTTTCCGAAGAGTCAATTCTAGCAAACCAATAATTGCATTCATTGGGGTACGAATCTCATGGCTCATAGTCGCCAAAAACGTGGTTTTTGCTCTATTTGCGTAATCAGCACGTTGTGACTCGGTTGCCAATTTTTCCATCAAACGATGACGTTCACTGATATCAAGCCAGCCTCCAATCAGTCCGCCAATCTCACCAGATAAATCGTGATATATATGTAACCAATAATAGACATGGAATGAACGACCATCAGCTAACTCAAGCAGATGATCGCCTTCGTAGCTTGTTCCATTTTCATTCAACTTTCTATAAATATCACGAAGCTCTATTTGAGATTTCTTTGAAATTGGTAACTCTTCTATATTTGCACCAAGCATCTGTGCTTTCTCAGCACCAATAAAAGTACAATAACTTTTATTGCAGAGAATAAAGTTGTTATATTTATCGCGAGCAAATATTGGATGTGGAATACTATCAACAAGATCATCCATAAACTTAAGCTGCTGATTTAATTCTAGCTGAGCTTTTATACGTGCCAAATTTTGTTGACGTAAAATAAATGCCCAAGATAAAATTATTAGCAATGTTAATGTTACTATTAATATTTCCAGCCAAAACTGATGAAAAACATCATCAATAGTTAATGTCTCTTGTTTGGCACTCACCCGCCAACGGCTGGATAACACGTCCAATTCAGCTGGAGGAATTGACGCTAAAACTTTATCCAGGACTCTAATTAAGACCTCATTATCACCACGTGCAGTAAATGCACCAGATATCGGTTGTGAGTCATACAACTCACCAGCGACAACCAATGTATCAATATGGTTAGTATTAATAAAGTAATTTGCTGGACGTAGTGGTACAATAGCAGCATTGCACAATCTACTTTCTACACATGCAAGTGCACTATCATACCGTTCAAAATAGGTAATACGTAAGTTTTCGCTCTTATATTCATCAACGACCTTTTCCGCTATTGTATTTTTCACCAGAGCTAACGGTCCATCATGCAAGACTGTTGCGGCATCTAAATAGTGATCGCGATTTTCCTTACGAACAACATAAACAAGCGGATCTAGTACAATAGCTCTACTAAATAATAATTTTTGATAATATTTTCTATCGGGACTCGAAATGGTAATATCAGCACCACCAGACTCTATCGCATCCAACTGTTGGCGCAAATCATCCATCACAACAATATTGACATCTACGCCAAGTCTCATTCTAACGGCTTGAATCAGATCTGATAATATACCACGATAATATCCATCCTTATCAATAAACCCCATCGGTGGGATCCGGTCATTTACCGCAAATGTTATCGATTTCTTTTTCTTAAGATAAGACAGCTCTGCTGCAGTTAAATTAAGATCGCCATCGATTAAAGACATTCCTCCTCCAGACCAGCGCTCATAGATCGAATTAATCACGGTTGAGGGAATATCATCAATTGCCTTATTAATAAGTCGTTGCAGCTGCTTGTTTTCAGGTGCAAGTGCAAATGAAAATCCGAATGAATTAAATTGGACAAAATGACCAAACTCAACACTCTCAAGATAAAATTTATTTGTTAAATAGTTCCCTGATAACTGGTCAACTAATACAGCATCATTTCTTTGGTACGCAACACTTGCCAGTGCACTATAACGGCCAGAGTATTTTGTTATTATTTTATCACTAAATATAGAATTGAAAAACTCATCTGGCAGATAATCCTGTGGCACAGCGATCGACTTGACATCTTTGACCTTGATTCCCTGCCGTATATACAATGTAGGCTTGTCATATATGTATGGCTTGGTCAATAAATATCCCTGAAACTCTTCATATGCATTAGCTGAACCAATAATGTCGACTTCACCATGGCGAATGGCTTTTAACGCTGCCGAACGGTTCTCATACCGTTTGGCAATAATTGGGATACCGAGCTTCGAAGAGAGCAAGCCAATCACATCAGCTGTCACCCCCTCATATTCGTTAGCAACTTGTGAGATATCCAGGGGAGGGTTGTCTGGCTCCGGCACAGCCACAATCAAATGATTTTTACCACGCAACCATTCTTTTTCGCCACTACTGAATATAGAGGTTGAATAATCATTATGTAGTGCCAGCTCGCGTGAAAAAATAGGCATGCTGGTTACAGTATCGTCACCACTTTCTGCATTTACCGTCACTGTCAGAAAGAGTAAAACACATAATATAAATAGTTTATTCATAACTTATACCAGATTGTTACGCTTGGCAAAGTTTAGCAGGTCGACGATATTGTTAAGCTGCAACTTGGTCATCAGCCTTGTCTTATAGGTACTAATGGTTTTTTCACTTAATACCAAGTCGTTAGCAATTTTTTTATTATTATCACCTCTTGCCAGCGCCATCAGTACACTCATCTCACGCATTGAGAGCGTCTTCAACACCTCTTTACTATCGATATCTGACATGTTAGCGGCATCAAAACGAAGAGCGTGATCAAATAGTACATAGCCAGCCAGAACTTGCTCGACTACGGATGATAGCTTGGTCAAATCGTCAAGTTTGGAGACAAAGGCAGAGACGCCCAACTGAATACAGCGGGTTTTAACATGATCGCTGTCATGAGCACTTAACACTATTATTCTTGGTGGCATAGCCAACTCATTGCAGCGCTTGATGACATCAAAACCATCAATACGAGGAATATTAATATCCAGCACCAGGATATCGGGTGACTCTTGTCGGATCTGAGCCAAGGCATCAATGCCATTGTCGAACTCGCCACAGATTTGGTGCCCTTTATTTTTTAACAAGATACCTACTGCCATCCTGATAGCTGGATGATCATCTACGACCATGATACTTGCCATATAATTCCTTTTTACATATTAAATAATGGTTTAATATTCATCTATAAATATAGAACATTGCAAGTCTATACACAAGATAGCCGCTGGAACGTTCTGTATAGTGAATTCGAGCAACGGTTACATGATGAGTATCATTTATGATTTATAAATGAGTATAGCAACTTTAAAAAACGGATTAATGTGTGTACCCTAGCCGGCAACCGTCGTCATGCCAGTCTCGACAATCTGACATTAATCCGACTCACCACGTAATATTTATTGATATTGAGGAAATAAATCGATTTATGAAATATCAACACGGGTACTAAGCTGTTATAGATATTTTCGTTAAGCAAGGTATTTCTATCTTTTTTAAAGAGCAGAAAAACTAAAAACAGGTTTATGATAACTTAACCCCAATGACAAATAAATTGGCCCCAGCGATGCTGAGGCCTTCTGTCATCAAGATTATAAATCAAACCGACATAAACTATAGAACTATATCTTATCATACCGGAGCAAGTGCAAAGCGAATCCCTGTATATCCTTGCCAGGTGCTAGTCTGGCTAGCACAAGCGGCGATTGCGACGACCCTTCCCCCATTCGCATACCTACCAGTGGCGGAAAATGAGCCAGGGATCCGCCTTTGATTAATTTTATATGCATCAGAACCAGGACTGTTAGCAATAAGGGTACTGGTGTTATCCATATATGTAATCTGCATATATTCCAAGTAATAATTTGTGGCACTAATTGCCGAGTTTTGTGCATGCCAAATATTAAAACTTCGGATGGGTTTACTCAAGGTTACATTTGTGTTGTTGTACAAATCGTTGGTGTTAGTCGCACTACCTACAATAGTGCCATTTAAATAGATTCTACCAACAAAGACATCGGCACGGGTATTCATTCTATCAGAATAAACAAAATTATTGCTGTTACAGGTGCCAAACGTGAATATGTCGGCATCCACTTTATATCCGGGTGACCACTCTGACCAGTTACTTGTTCTGGTGGCATTAGGGAAGCCAGTTGCAGCCAATGCACCGACCCTGACAAATATCTCCTGGCCGGGAATAATGTTATAGGTGGCATTGGTCGAGGTCACGTTGGTGTCTGACTTTGTTGGGCTCCATTGATAAGACCAGCGGTTGAATGCATCACCATCGATATCGCGATAAGCAGAGTTGGTGACACTAGCAACACCATTGGTAGCAGATATGGTGACATTGGTTGGCGCATCTGGCTGGCGACCATGGACAGGCAGAGTAGCATTACTGCCCTGGGCGTTGACTACGTTACTCAACGCAACATAGAGGATCGTTGGCACCCAAAGGTACGGTAGCCAGGATCGGGATACTTTTTCTATGTAGTTCATATTTTTGCTCTCAATGATGCCTCAGTACCTACCGTCGGCATACATTATTAACTAGATGTTGGTATATACACCAAACAATGAATTCTTGAAAAATATAGTACAAAAAAAGGAACGAGCAAGCTGGTGACGTAAGGCAGCTTTAATATTTGCCACATTATTCATGGGAAAATACCTGACACCCTGCTATTCACTGACTCACTCGTCCCTTTTCTACCTATTGACTATTTAGGTTTTATTTAGGGCCTTTACCATTTGCATCAACCCGGAACTCGAAGCCCTGGTCAGCACCCGTCACGGTATAGGTCGGGTTGGTTGCACCAGCCACATCCACCCAAGTACCGGAATTGACGGTGTCACGACGCTGCCATTGGTAGGTGGCATCAGTGCGGTCAAGTTTCTCACCCAAACCATCATCCATGGTCACGGCGGAGTGGAGTACATCGCCAACAATCGGGTTACCGGTGATCTCTGTACCTGTGGCATCCACGACCTTGACTGCGGTTGCATTTTCAGCAGCATCAGTGATGGTGATAGTGATAGTGATGGTATCTTCTGCACCCGTTGCCGGATCCTTCACTGTTACCTCAACCACATAAGTGCCATTGCCATCGCTATCTACAGGATCTTCGAAGTTTTGCGGCTTGAGGGTCAGCACACCATTGTCATCGATGGTGAACTGGCCACTATCAGCCCCAGCGATGCTCCATTCCAAATCGCCACCGGTGTTGTTGTTCGTGACAGAGGATCCGATATCGACTTTGATCTCCTGGTTCTCGGCGCCAGTACCGTTGCCATCCGCATCAATGCCGATAATCGGGCCTTCACCACCGATTTCCAGATCACCAGCAGCGATGGTGATTTCATTGGAGAGGCTATCCGCTGAGTAGCGGGTTGCCACCGGGAAGCTTCGCGCATCGGCAACGGCACGCAATTTGAGAGTCAATTTTTTACCCGCATCAGCTGCTGTCGGAGTGTATGACGGAATAGCATCAATACTACCGGCGAGCTGTTCTGTTCCCACATCAGTACCATCCAGCTGCCACACATAATACCAGTCGGCCAGTGCATCACCATCCGCATCCGCGGTACCCGGTACTGCAGGCAATGTTACCGGAACCCCTACAACCCCCAGACCTACAATCTCAGGTGTGGCCACCACGGTAATCTGACGGCCATGGATAGGACCCGCGCTATTGGTGGATACCAATGCAGCTGCACCATGGCTCAACAGTGCAGCCAACAGGCCAGCAGCCAAGGTTGTACGACGAATTGCAGGGCGCTTGTGGCCAGACTTGTTGATATGCTTCATTTAAAATTTCCTGTTTGTTACTTCTTTATCTAGGTAGCCCATCATCAGATGGGCTACCCGTTGCTACTAACAAGATGGTTTGCGAGTTACCATATCGCTTCGCCATCACTTTGCGATGACATGGACACGGAAGGTGTAACCCTGATCCGCACCTGTCGTGGTGTAGCGATCCTGGGTGCCGATATCGCTCCAGTTCACGCCATCATTGGTTCGCTGCCACTGATAAGTCAGACGGCTGCCGTCTGTCAGTTGCATATCCGCTCGGCCCGTTTGCCCTACTGATTCACCTTCCAGACGCACATTCGCATAGAGGGTGGTACCTACGGGTGCATTGACAGGCACATCGCCTCCCGTCTGATCCGTTACCCGTACGCCATCAGTGGCAATCTGACCCGCAGCAAAATTCACATCCGCTTGTTGGCTGTTTCCGAGCAAGGACGCAGTCACGGTCACAACATCAATCACGTTATGTACCACCTCAATGTGCGCAATACCGTTGGCATCAGTAACACTGGTTGCGCCAGACAAGGTGCCAGCACTGGTGGTCCACGATACAGTGACGCCCGCTTTGGGATTGCCTGCAGCATCTACTACCGCCACCTGCAACTCGTTACTGTCAACGCCATTAGGTACCGCGTTATTGCGTACAACGGTCAGGCTGTTATCACTCAACTTCATACCACCGTTAAGCGGATCGTTCGGGTCAAGCGGGTTGGAGCCGTTGTCCACTTCGGTCTTGTCGTCAATGCCGTCACCGTCGGTGTCTTTGTTATCCGGATCGGTACCAAGCTGGTTCTCCTGCCC
>NZ_LYSQ01000039.1:0-23084 GCF_001728955.1 Aeromonas sp. DNP9
AACCCCCGATGCGGTACATAGAGGATCCTGAGTAGAGAAGTGCTAGTTGAAAATGTGTAAACCTATTTCAGGACTAGACACACACAGCCTTATCTGCGCTGGGCCAGATGCATCATGGCCTCCAGCACGGCGCCGCCGATAGCGCGAGCCTTGTCAGAGACGGTGGTGGCATCGGCGCGCTCGCCGCGCGGATCGATATCGCCGATCTTGAAGCCAACCGGCACCTCGATGCCATCGCTGAGCAGCCCCCGCACCATGCCAGAGAGCGGCGCTATGATGGGGGCGTCCCCCACATGGGCAATCACATCCCCCTCCTGCACCAGATCGCCGAGCTTGATCAGGCTCTTCATCACCCCGGGGGCGGGGGCGCGTACCACCCGGCGGGCGGAGTGCCCCTCGATCACCCCGGGAATGCCGGTATTGGGCTGGGCTGGGCCCTGATAGATGACCCGGCCCAGATGATGACCGCGGTTGGTCTCAATGACCGCATCGCAGTCGCGTCCCGCCTCAAAGCCCGGGCCCAGGGCCACCGTAATGGGGGCCATCTCCTTGTGGGTGCCGAGGTTCTGCTTGGCGAGGATGGCATCCACCAGATAGCGCGGTTTGAGCTCGGTGAGGGTGGCGCAGTCGGGGTCAACCAGTAGCGGAATGACGCCCCGATCCAGCTGCTCGAACGCCTGCTCGATGCTCTCGACCCGCTTGGCACGCACCCCTTCGACACTGGTTTCACCGTCGAACATCCCTTGCGCGAAGGCGACGGTGCGGCGGATCACCGTGGGTTTGTCGAGATCCAGCATCACCACCTTGAATCCCGCATTGTGCAGCCGCAACGCGACGCCGGTGGCGATATCGCCGGAGCCGCGCATTACCACCAGTTGATCCCGCTTGAGGCGCACGTCATCCTGAATCAGACCACCCGCTTTGCCGTTTTTCACTTGAAGCAGCTCGGCGAGAATGCTGATGGCGATCTCCTCGGGGGTCTCGGCACCTATGTTGTAGCCGATGGGGGCGTGCAGCCGCTGCAGTTGCTCCTGATTCACCCCTTGCTGGCGCAGGGCCTGGGTGAAGGTCTGTACCTTGCGCTTGCTGGCGAGCAGCCCCAGATAGGCGAGGGGACGGTTTATCAGCCGCTCCAGCGCCTCCTTGTCCTGATGGTTGGTGGCGATGATGACGAAGTTGGTAGGTTCGATGGCCAGTGCCTCGATCACCGCGCTGATGGTATCGGCCTGTTTGAGATGGGTGCCAGCCGGGAAGTGATCGGGGTTGAGGCTCCCTTCAAAGCAGTCGCCGACATGGATATCAAAACCCAGCGGAGCAGCGGCATGGGCCAGCGCCCGGTTGACGTGACCGGCGCCGATCAGTACCAGACGGGGGCGCAGGCCGTAGACATCGATATAGACCGACATGGCGCCGCCACAGTCCGACCCGACCGCATGTTCACCGTTACGGGCCATCCGGCCATGGAAGATGCGGGGCTTGCGTTCGGCAATGGCGGCCATCGCTTCCTCGATCACCAGCCGTTCGATCATGCCGCCGCCAATGGTACCGAGGATCTGGCCATCGGCCATCACCAGCATCTGGGCCTGATGGCGCGGGGTGGAGCCCCGGCTCTCGATGATCTGGGCCATGGCAAACGGAGTGTTCTCCTGTTCCAGTCGGGCTGCGTGTGAAAACAGATTCATAAGGTACCTCTTCTTATCCTTAAACCATCATGGGCGAGGCGGCTGTGCCTCATCCTGAGCGAAGTAACCGAGTGCGAGGCGAATGGGCTGTGGTTCGCGAACCGCCCCCTGCCAGATGGCATGGATCTCGGGGTGCCGGGCCAGCAGGTTTATCAATGGCGGTAGCCATGACGGCTCATTTTGATAATCGCCATTGATAAACCAGATCCGGCGCGCCCTGGCCGGGGTGCCCTTGAACACCCCCTGAGGGTGGGAGAGCAGCTGGTGAAACAGTGCCCAGTCGAGGGGGTCACCGGCCTCTATCCCGCACAGGGCCTGAAGCTCTGCCCAGCGGTGGATCTGCTGCGGGTCGGCCTTGGCCCCCACCATGGCGCCGCCTGTCAGGGCGATCACCCAATCACTGCTCTGGGGAATGCAAGGTTCGTGCAAAGCGGGCACTTTCAATAACTTGTGATGGGCGCCATCCGCTTCGACCAGGATGAGATCGAAGCGCTGCTGCCCCTTGATGAGATCAATCTGCTGGGGTGTAGGGCCCGCCACCTTGCCGCTCGCCTGATCGATATGGCTGAACAGGGCAACCAGCGCCGGGCCATCCGGTAGCGCCTGACAGCGGGTAAGTTGACGAACGGGATCGGCTTCCAGGATCAATTCCCGATAGTGTGACGGGGCAGGCAGAAACATCCGGGTGGTGGTGGTAATTAGCACCCTTTTACCCTGTTTATAAAAATATTCCGCCAGCCAGAACAGGGTGCTGGTTTTTCCACCGGCCCCGCAGAGGCTAATTAAGGTAGTATGGCTATCAATATTTTTGGTGAGCGGGTTTAATAGCGGATCTATATCTGGAAATGCGACAGCAACAACGTGTGGGTGCGACATAATGACGACCAAAATAAATATCGAAGGGAGTGGAAAACAACGTTGCCAGGAACAAGTGCAGTGTGACTGTATAATAACGGCGGCGGGTTTATCTTCCCGAATGGGTACCTGGAAAATGATGCTACCCTATTGCCAGGGGACAATGCTTGATGCAAGTCTCAAAAATGCCCTGGCTTTTTGTCAGCGCGTTATTCTGGTGGTGGGCCATCGTGGCGAGGAACTTCAAGCGCGCTACGGATCACGGCCGGATATTGTTGTCGTCCACAACCCCGACTATCGGCAGGGGCTGGGCAGCTCCATCCGCTGCGCCCTGGCGGCCAGTGACGCTAACTACCTCTTTATCAGCCACGGGGATCTCCCCTGTATCCCGCGCGAGGTCTATCAACAGCTCTGGCAGGCACGGGGTTGTGAGGCTCTTTTCCCCACCTGGCAGGGGGAGGCGGGCCATCCGGTGTTGCTGCCAAAATCCCTTGCTCGCGAGCTGGCTGCTGCCCCGGTGCAGCAGTCGGTACGACGCTGGTTGCAAGGGCATCCGCACCGTATGGTGCCCGTTGACAGCTCCGCCATCCTGTTTGATGTGGATACTCCGGAGCGCTATCAGGCGCTGCTGGGTGGCATTCTTGAAAATGAGAGCGAGCCCACGAAATAACCCTGTTTAAAAAGATAACGGGGAGATAAATGGCGTATCAAAGTGATATTTCTCGCACTTGATCTGATAGGGTGAGTTCTTTTTAATCAGCTCATTAAGTGAATTTCAGAGTGATTGATAACTACTCGCAACACCCATAATGGTGACATCGTAAATTCTCATCATTAATTGGAGCTGCCTCACGCTTTCACCCTAAAAAATAGTTTTGTAGCTCGTTTTGTAACTGTAGTGGCCTGATAGTTGCTCTTCTCCTTGCCAAGGGGGAACACCCGTGCGGGATACCCCATTTATTCATGCTGCCAATGGGCAGAACAGCTGCAAGGAGATAGCCATGGGCGATATTATGCGACCCGTTCCGTTCAAGAACCTGCTGACCCGTATTTTTGCGGAATATAAAGAGAGTCAGAGCATTTTCGGTATTCCCGCCGCACAATTTTATCGCAAGCAGGACGAGCGCAAGATCAAGGTGTTCGGTGAAACCTGCGAGACCCCCATCGGCCCGGCAGCCGGCCCCCATACCCAGTTGGCCCAGAACATCGTCACCTCCTGGCTGACCGGCGGGCGCTTTATTGAGCTCAAGACGGTGCAGATCCTGGACCGTCTCGAACTGGAAAAGCCCTGCATCGATGCCGAGGATGAGTGCTTCAACACCGAGTGGTCTACCGAGTTCACCCTGCCCAAGGCGTTTGACGAGTATCTGAAGGCCTGGTTTGCCCTCTACCTGCTGGAGGAGGTGTTCGACCCGCGCCTCGACGGAGAGGCCAAGTCCTTCATCTTCAACATGAGCGTGGGTTACAACCTCGATGGCATCAAACAGCCACCGATGCAGCAGTTTATCCACAGCCTGATGGATGCAAGCCAAAGTCCGAAGTTTGCCGAGTACCAGCAGGTGCTGCGCGAGCTGGTGGCCGATGAGCAGTTTATCGCCGAGCTGGGACTGGGGGCGCGCCGTGATCGCCTGCAACAGCTGGTGGATCGTATCCCGGCCAATCTGGTGCACGGTGTCACCCTCTCCACCATGCACGGCTGCCCGCCGAACGAGATCGAGGCCATCTGCCGCTACATGCTGGAAGATAAGGGGCTCAACACCTTCGTAAAACTCAACCCGACCCTGCTGGGCTACCCGCGGGTGCGCGAGATCCTCGATACCTGCGGCTTTGATTACATCGGTCTGAGCGAAGAGTCGTTCGATCACGACCTCAAGCTGGATCAAGCCAAGGCCATGCTGATCCGCTTGATGGCGCTGGGGGCCGAGAAGGGGCTCACCTTCGGGGTCAAGCTGACCAACACCCTAGGCACCATCAACCGCAAGGGGGCGCTGCCAGGGGATGAGATGTACATGTCCGGCCGCGCACTGTTCCCCCTCTCCATCAACGTGGCCGCCGTGCTGTCACGCGCCTTCGATGGCAAGCTGCCCATCTCCTACTCGGGCGGCGCCAGCAAGTTCAACATCGCCGAGATCTTCGAAACCGGCATTCGTCCCATCACCATGGCCACCGACCTGCTCAAGCCGGGTGGTTATCTGCGCCAGATCGAGTGCCTCAAAGAGATCGACGCCTCCGATAGCTGGGGCATGGCTTATGTGGATGTGGCCAAGCTGGAGGCGCTTGCCGCCAAGGCCCTCACCATGGATTACACCCAGAAGGAGTGGAAGTCCGAGGATCGCATAGAAGTGGGTGGCGGCCTGCCGCTGACCGACTGCTACGTAGCGCCCTGCGTCACCGCCTGCGCCGTGCATCAGGATATCCCCGAGTACATTCGCCTGATGGGCGAGGGGGAGTATGTGGCAGCCCTTGAGCTGATTTATCAGCGCAACGCCTTGCCTGCCATCACCGGCCATATCTGCGATCACCAGTGCCAGTACAACTGTACCCGTCTCGACTACGACAGCGCGCTCAATATCCGCGAGCTGAAAAAAGTGGCGCTGGAGCGCGGCTGGGAAGGGTACAAGGCCCGCTGGCACAAACCGGCAGGTAGCGGTGACAAGCACCCGGTTGCGGTCATTGGTGCAGGCCCGGCCGGTCTCTCCGCCGGTTACTTCCTGGCCCGTGCCGGCCACCCGGTCACCGTGTTCGAGCGCGAAGCGGATGCCGGTGGCGTGGTCAAACACATCATCCCCGAGTTCCGCATCCCGGCTGAACTGATCCAGCACGACATCGACTTTGTCGCCGCCCACGGGGTCAAGTTCGAGTTTGGTTGCGATCCGGCGCTCACCGTCGACAAGCTGCACGCCCAGGGCTTCACCTATGTTTTCGTCGGCATTGGCGCCGACAAGAACGGTGGCATGCGCCTTGAGGGGGGACACGAGCGGATTTACAAATCCTTCCATTTCCTGCGCAGCTTCAATCAGGGCAAACCGCTGCCGCTCGGCCGCCATGTGGCAGTGATCGGTGCCGGCAACACCGCCATGGACTGCGCCCGCGCGGCTCTTAAAGTGCCGGGTGTCAGCGATGTCACCGTTATCTACCGTCGCAGCGAGAAAGAGATGCCCGCCTATCGCGAGGAGTATCTGGAGGCGGTGGAGGATGGAGTACGTTTCTGCTTCCTCACCAATCCGGAGCGCTTTGACAAAGATGGCAAGCTTGTCGTGCGGATGATGGCGCTGGGGGATCCTGACGAGCAGGGCCGCCGCCGTCCGGTGCCCACCGAGCAGACCGAAGTGATGCAGATGGATGCCTTGATCACCGCCATCGGCGAACAACCTGATTGCGAAGTATTGAAAGCGATGGGCATTCCCCTTGGCAGCGATGGCTGGCCGGACGTGGATAGCCAGACCGGCGAAACCAGCCGTCGTAACGTCTTCCTGATCGGTGACGTGCAGAGCGGTCCGTCCTCCATCGTCGGTGCCATCGGTGGTGCCCGCCGCGCCGCGGATCTGGTGCTCTCTCGCGAGCATATCGCTGGCAGTCAGGTCGAGGTCTCAATCCAGCCGTCGGGCAAGGACGAGATCTACCGTCGCAAGGGAAGCATCGCCGTCACCATGGTCGACAAGAACGAGCGGGAGGCCTTCGTGGCGCAAGAGGCGCACCGCTGCCTCGAGTGCAACTACCTCTGCAGCAAGTGCGTGGATGTCTGCCCCAACCGGGCCAACGTCGCCATCGCGGTGCCGGGCTTCAAAGACCAGTTCCAGACTCTGCACCTGGATGCCTACTGCAACGAGTGCGGCAACTGCGCCCAGTTCTGCCCGTGGCAGGGCAAGCCCTATCAGGACAAGGTCACCATTTTCAGCCTGCCCGAGGACTTCGACAACAGCCGCAACCCCGGTTTCTATCTGGCGGATGGCGGTGAGCTGCGGGTGCGTCAGGATGGCGAGACCTATCGCCTGACCATAGACGCCCAGAGCCGGATCAAGGATGCGCCAGCGGCCCTTGGCGACATGTGCCGGATCATCAGCCATGTCCACGCTCATCACCACTACCTGCTGGGGGCCGTCGAGGCCTGAGCGAACCACGAATAAGCGAAGGAGCAAACCATGTTTATTCTGAAGAACGTCACCGCTGTCCAGCTGGAGCCGACCCGGGTGCTGGAAGGTGTGGATATCGCCATCGAAGGATCGCTTATCAAAGCGGTGGGGCCCAATCTGCGGGCCCTCTACCCGGAGGCCAACTATCGGGAGATGGGGGGCAAGCTGGTGATGCCGGGCATCGTCTGTGCCCACAACCACTTCTACTCCGGCCTGTCGCGGGGGATCATGGCCAATATCGCCCCCTGCCCGGATTTTATCTCCACCCTGAAAAACCTCTGGTGGCGGCTCGATCGGGCGCTCGATGAAGAGTCCCTCTACTACAGTGGCCTCATCTGCTCGCTGGAAGCGATCAAGAGCGGTTGCAGTGCGGTGATCGACCACCACGCTTCGCCCAACTTCATCAAGGGCTCCCTGAATGTGCTGCGCAAAGGGTTTATGGAGGCGGGCCTGCGCGGCATGACCTGCTTCGAGACCACGGATCGCAACGGCGGCCTCGCCGAGCTGCAGGCCGGGGTGGAGGAGAACATCCTGTTCGCCCAACAGATCGATGCGGCCAAAGCCAAGGGGAGCGAACCCTATCTGGTGGAAGCCCATATCGGCGCTCACGCCCCCTTCACCGTACCCGACGAGGGGCTGGCCATGCTGCGCGAAGCGGTGCAGGTCACCGGTCGTGGTCTGCATATCCATGTGGCGGAAGACCGTTACGACATGGCCCACGGCCACCACCACTATGGCAAGGAGCCCATCGCCCGGCTGGACGAGTTTGGCCTTGTCGACAGCAAGACCCTGATCGCCCACGGCATCTACCTGAGCCCGGCTGACATCGAGCTGCTCAACAGCCGCGATGCCTTCCTGGTGCACAACGCCCGCTCCAACATGAACAACCACGTGGGCTACAACATGCACCTGCCGGAGTATCGCAATCTGGCGCTTGGCACCGATGGTATTGGCTCCGACATGCTCGAAGAGCTCAAGTTCGCCTACTTCAAACACAAGGATGCCGGCGGAGCACTCTGGCCCGACAGCTTTGCCCGCTTCCTCTGGAACGGCAACACCCTGCTGGAGCGCAACTTCGGCGCCAAATTTGGTCGCCTGGAGCCGGGCTACAAGGCCGACCTCACCATCTGCGATTACGCCGCACCGACTCCGCTGGCGCCGCGCAACTTCGGTGGCCATCTCGCCTTCGGTATGGGCTCATCCTCGGTCAACAGCGTGATGGTAGAGGGTCGCATGGTCTATCAGGATCGCGAGTTCGCCTTTGACGTCGAGCCCATTTATCAACAGGCCAGCAAGGTGGCGAGCCGCCTGTGGCAACGGATGGATCAGCTGGCCTGAGGCCACCCTCCGCACGTTTGGACTGGATTGCCCGCCCTGTGGATTTGCCCGGCGGCGGGCTGCAAGAGTAAGGACGACACATGATTGAGCAATTCTTCCGACCCGAACAACTGGGTCAGGCTTTGGAACTCAAGGCCCGCTTTGGCAACGACGCCGTCTACATGGGGGGCGGCAGCAAGCTCAACGCAGCTCCGACCCGCACCGACAAGAAGGTCGCCATCTCGCTGGACAAGCTCGGACTTGGCCAGATTGAGCAGCAGCACGGTCAACTCCACATCGGCGCCACCGTCACCCTGCAGACCCTGAAAGACGCCCCCCGTACCCCGGCCGCCCTGTGCGAGGCGCTGGGGTTTGTCTACTCCCGCCATCTGCGTAATCAGGCCACCATCGGCGGCGAACTTGCCTGCCAACAGCAGGACTCTCCCTTGCTGCCGGTGCTGCTGGTGCTCGAAGCGGTGGTCGTGCTGGAGAACAACCTGCTGCAACCCATCGACGCCTATCTGGCGGGCCAGCGCAAGGCCCTGGTGCTCGGAGTTGTGCTGCCGGAGCCCGAACTGCGCTGCGCCACCCGCCGCATCAGCCGCAACGCCGACGGTCTGGCGGTGATGACCGCCGCGGTTGCCCTTGATGCCCTTGGCGAGATGCGGGTGGCCGTCGCTGGCGTTACGCCGCAGCCGATGCGCCTGCGGGATCTGGAGCGCCGCGATCTGCACGATGCCGCGCTGGAGGCCGCCGTGAGCGAGCTGATTTCGCCCCGTGAAGATCTGGCGGGCAGCATAAGTTACAAGCGGTATATCACCGGCGTGGTAGTGGCGGATCTGCTGGTGGACTGCCAGCAGCAGGAGGTGCAAGCATGATGGAACTCAACTTTACCCTGAACGGTGCCCTGCGCACCGTCATCTGCAAGGCCGGTGACAATGCCCAGCGGGTGCTGTTCAATCAGTGCCGGATGCACTCGGTGCGCAACAGTGACGACGGCTTCGGTTTCGCCGGCTCCGACGCCATTCTTTTCAACGGCAAGGTGATCAACGCCTCCCTGCTGATCGCCGCGCAGTTGGATGGATCAGAGGTGCGCACCGCCGAGTCGCTGGGCAGCTGGAACCAGCTCAGTCTGGTACAGCAGGCGATGGTGGACGTAGGCGTGGTGCAGTCCGGTTACAACGATCCGGCCGCGGCGCTCATCGTTACCGACCTGCTTGATCGTCATCCCGAGCCCAGCCGTGATCAAATCGATGATGCCCTCTCGGGCCTCTTTCACCGCGATGGCGGTTACCAGCAGTTCTATCAGGCCATCGAGCTTGCCTGCTCACGGATGAAGGATCCCGATTACCTGTGCCAGATCGCCCCGGAGTTTCGTGACGATCTGCGCCACATCGGCAAGAGCTGCCCGAAAGTGGATGCCGCCAAGATGGTGCAGGCCAAGCCCTGCTACGTGGAGGACAGGGTGACCGAGGATGCACTGATCATCAAGATGCTGCGCAGTCCCCATCCTCATGCAGTGATCACCAGACTCGACGTGAGCCGCGCGCAAGCGCTGCCGGGCGTTGTGCATGTCATCACTCACCTAAACTGCCCGGATATCTACTACACACCGGGTGGCCAGAGTGCACCCGAGCCGTCACCGCTGGACCGCCGCATGTTCAGCCGCAAGGTGCGCCACGTAGGTGACAGGGTCGCCGCCGTGGTGGCCGAGAGCGAAGCCATCGCATTGGCCGCGCTGAAACTCATCGAGGTCGAGTATCAGGTGTTGCCGGCGGTCATGAGCATTGACGAGGCGATGGCCCCCAATGCGCCGCTGGTGCACGACGAGCCCATCGTCTACATGGCCGGCGCTCCGGCGGATCTCGAGCAGCAGAACGCCTGCTCGGTGCGCCGCGGCGACGAGCACATGATCATCAACTTCCCCATCGGTTCCCGTCCGCACGAGAACCTGGCCGCCAGCGTCCATGGCCAGATCGGCGATGTGGCCAAAGGCTTTGCCGAGGCGGACGAGATTGTCGAGCGCACCTACGAATCGACCCAGGCCCAGCAGTGCCCGACCGAGCCACACATCTGCTTCACCTACATGGATGGCGATCGTCTGGTCATTCACGCCTCTACTCAGGTGCCCTGGCACGTGCGCCGTCAGGTAGCGCGTATCGTCGGCCTCAAGCAACATCAGGTGCATGTGATCAAGGAGCGGGTAGGGGGCGGCTTTGGCTCCAAGCAGGATATCCTGCTGGAAGAGGTGTGCGCCTGGGCGACCAAGGTCACCGGCCGTCCGGTCACCTTCCGCTATACCCGTGAAGAGGAGTTCATCAGCAACACCTCCCGCCATGTGGCCAAGGTGAAGGTGAAAGTGGGGGCCAAGAAAGATGGCACCATTACCGCCATCGAGATGGACTTTCGTGCCAACACCGGCCCTTATGGCAACCACTCCCTGACGGTGCCAAGCAACGGCCCGGCGCTCTCTTTGCCGCTCTATCCGTGCGACAACGTGCGCTTTACCGTCAACACCTACTACAGCAACATCTGCCCGACCGGCGCCTATCAGGGCTACGGCGCGCCCAAGGGCAACTTCGCGCTGACTATGGCCATTGCCGAACTTGCCGAGAAACTGGGGATCGATCAGCTCGACATGGTGGAGCACAACCGGGTGCACGAAGGGGATATCCTCAAGGTGCTGGGTGCCATCGGCGAGGGCAAGATGCCCACCTCTGTGCCCCACGCGGCCAGCTGTGCCCTTGAACCCATCCTCAAGCAGGGTCGCGAGTTGATTGCCTGGGATAGCCCCAAACCCGCCGACGGGGATTGGCGCATCGGCCGTGGCGTCGCCATCATCATGCAAAAATCGGGGATCCCCGATATCGATCAGGCCAACTGCATGGTCAAGCTGGAATCGGACGGCACCTTTATCGTCCACTCCGGTGGCGCCGATATCGGCACCGGCCTCGATACCGTGGTCGCCAAGCTGACCGCCGAGGTGCTCGGTTGCCCGCTCAGCGATGTGCATGTGATCTCTGGCGACACCGACCACGCCCTGTTCGACAAGGGGGCTTACGCCTCGTCAGGCACCAGCTTCTCCGGCAATGCGGCCAAGATGGCGGCCGAGAACCTCAAGGCGAAGATCCTGTTCCACGGCGCCGCCATGCTGGGCGAGCCGGTGGAGGATGTGGAGCTGGTTCACCCGGGCATAGTGCGCGGCAAGCAGGGGGAGGTGAGCCTCGCCAAGCTGGCCCACAAGGCGGAGACAGGTACCGGCTTCGGCATTCTGGTGGGCACTGCCAGCTATATCACCTCTGAGCTCGCCTTCCCGTACGGGGCCAACTTCGCCGAGGTGGCGGTCAACGTCAGAACCGGCGAGATACGCCTCGACAAGTTCTACGCCCTGCTCGACTGCGGCACCCCCATCAACCCGGAACTGGCCCTCGGCCAGATCTACGGGGCGACCATGCGGGCCATTGGCCACACCATGAGCGAGGAGATCTGCTACGACAGCAAGGGCATCCCGCTCACCCGGGATCTGAAGAGCTATGGCGCGCCCAAGATTGGCGATATTCCGCGCGACTTCCGGGCCTTCCTGGTACCGAGTGATGACAAGGTCGGCCCTTACGGCGCCAAGTCCATCTCGGAGATCGGGGTGAACGGCGCGGCGCCGGCCATTGCCACCGCCATTCACGACGCCTGCGGTGTCTGGCTGCGCAAGTGGCACTTCACGCCGGAGCAGATCCTGCGCGAACTGGGCAAGCTGGAGCAACACGTGTCGGCATAACAAAAGAAAAGGTGAGGGGCGGGCGCCAGCTCGCCCCCAGCGCCTGACGGCGGAATGAGAACTCCGCCTACATTCTGTGTGATGGGACAAACACGATGTCTAAAACAACACGCAAGCACTCGGATCTCATTTACGAGCTGGAAGATAAACCCCCGTTTTATCAAACCCTGATGGGCGCAGTGACCCATCTGCTGGCTATTTTTGTTCCCATGGTGACCCCGGCGCTGATCGTCGGCGGCGCCCTGGGCCTCTCCACCGAGATCACCGCCTATCTGGTCTCCATGGCGATGATCGCCTCCGGTATCGGCACCTGGCTGCAGGTGAACCGTTATGGCCCCATCGGTTCGGGGCTGCTCTCCATTCAGTCTGTCAACTTCTCCTTCGTGACCGTGATGATCGCGCTCGGCGGCGCCATGAAAAAAGATGGCATCCACGAGGAGCTGATCGTCTCGACCCTGCTCGGGGTCTCCTTTGTCGGTGCCTTTCTGGTGATGGGCTCCTCCTTTGTGCTGCCCTACCTCAAGCGGGTGATCACCCCGACCGTGAGCGGTGTGGTGGTGCTGATGATTGGTCTGAGCCTTATCAAGGTAGGGATCATCGACTTTGGCGGCGGCTTCTCCGCCATGAGTAGCGGCACCTTTGGCAAATACGAGCACATCGGGCTGGGGCTTTTGGTGCTCTGCGTCATCGTCGCCTTTAACTGCAGCCGAAGCCCGCTGCTGCGGATGAGTGGCATTGCCATCGGCCTGCTGGTGGGCTATGCGGTGGCCCTGATGCTCGGCATGGTGGATTTCTCCGCCCTTGAGAACCTGCCGCTTATTACGGTGCCGATCCCGTTCAAGTACGGTTTTTCCTTCGATTTTCACGCCTTTATGTTGGCGGGCACCATCTATCTGTTGAGCGTGCTGGAGGCGGTGGGGGACATCACCGCCACCGCCATTGTCTCCCACCGGGATATTCAGGGCCCCGAGTTTCAAAAACGGCTCTCCGGCGGCGTACTGGCGGACGGTCTGGTCTCGGTGATTGCCTCGGCCCTCGGCTCTTTGCCACTCACCACCTTTGCCCAGAACAACGGGGTGATCCAGATGACCGGGGTGGCGTCACGCCATGTGGGCAAGTTTATTGCCGTCATCCTGGTGCTGCTGGGGCTCTTCCCGGTGGTGGGGCGCTTCTTTACCACCATACCGTCACCTGTGATGGGGGGCGCCATGGTCATCATGTTCTCGATGATCGCCATCGCCGGTGGTCGCATCATCATCAGCCACGGTTTCGATCGGCGGGAGACCCTGATTGTTGCCACCTCGCTGGGTCTTGGGCTCGGGGTCTCCTATGACCCGAACGTCTTCAAGGTGCTGCCGGCGGGTATCTACATGCTGGTGGAGAACCCCATCTGCGCCGGCGGCATCACCGCCATCATCATGAATCTGGTGCTGCCGCAAAGCCGCAAACGCAAGGCGGTCGTCAGGGATGCCGAGGCGGTGGAGGTGATCCAGCTGAGCGACAAACCGGATGTGATCTTTACCGCCCGCAGTGCGGGCCAGCCATCGGCCAGCAAGGGGGAGGGTTCACCAGAGCCAGTGTCCGGGCAGGCGGTGGCGCCACAAGTGGAACGGATCTGACGGTAAAACCGGCAAAAAACGTCAACGGAACAAGAAAAACAGGGAAACGGTTATGAAAAACGACAACTCTGTCAAAGCGGTACGCGGCAGCTTCTTCGATATCACCCGGGTGGTGGATCAGCCCGAGGAGATTGAGTCCAACGCCCGCCTTATCGAGGATGGTCTGCTGATCATTCGCAACGGCTGCATCGACTGGTTCGGTGAGTGGGAGGAGGGCAAGGATCGCATTCCGGCCGAAGTGCGGGTGCGGGATTATCGCGGCAAGATGATAGTGCCGGGCTTTGTGGATACCCACATTCACTATCCCCAAAGTGAAATGGTGGGAGCCTATGGCGAGCAGCTGCTGGAGTGGCTCAACCGCCACACCTTCCCGGCCGAGCGCCGTTACAACGATCTCGAGTATGCCCGCGAGATGTCCACCTTCTTTATCAAGCAGCTGCTGCGAAACGGTACCACCACGGCGCTGGTGTTCGGCACCGTTCACCCCGAGTCGGTAGACGCCCTGTTCGAGGCGGCCAGTCGCATCAATATGCGGATGATCGCGGGCAAAGTGATGATGGATCGCAATGCGCCCGATTATCTGCTCGATACCGCCGAGAGCAGCTATGTGCAGAGCAAGCAGCTTATCGAGCGCTGGCACGGCAACGGTCGACTGCTCTATGCCATCACACCACGATTTGCACCCACCTCGACACCCGAGCAGCTGGCGATGGCGCGGCGACTGCGCGAAGAGTTTCCCACCACCTATCTGCACACCCATCTGTGCGAGAACAAGGACGAGATCGCCTGGGTCAAATCCCTCTTTCCGGCGCACAAGGGTTATCTCGATGTTTATCACCAGCATGGGCTCACCGGCCACAACTGCGTGTTTGCCCACTGCGTCCATCTGGAAGAGCAGGAGTGGGATTGCCTGAAAGAGACCGGCTCCACCATCGCGTTTTGCCCCACCTCCAACCTTTATCTCGGCAGTGGGTTGTTCAAGCTGCACAAGGCGTGGAGCAAGCAGGTGAAGGTGGGGATGGGCACCGACATCGGCGCGGGCACCACCTTCAACATGCTGCAGACCCTCAACGAGGCCTACAAGGTGATGCAGTTGCAGGACGAGCGGCTATCGGCCTATCAGGCCTTCTATCTGGCCACCCTGGGCGGCGCCCATTCGCTGGGGCTGGACGAGAAGATCGGCAGCTTTGCGGTGGGCAAGGAGGCGGACTTCGTGGTGCTCGACCCGGTCGCCACCCCGCTGCAGCAGCTGCGTTATGACAACTCCACCACCCTGCGGGACAAGCTTTTTGTGCTGTTGACCCTGGGGGATGACAGATCCATCTACCGCACCTACGTGGATGGCCAGCTGGTGCATGAACGGGGGTAGGGGCTGGAGTGGGCTGCCGCGGCGCAGCCCAACGAATACGGCGGCTGGCGTGCCCCACAGGGGCGCCAGTCTTGCCGCACGGCAGGGGATCTCCCCGCATAGAACGTGAAATGGCCCGGTTTTTTTGACCAGCAAGGCAAATGTTTGAGTCAAGGCTGCCTGCCCTGGTCTGTCTGTCGCATCCTCTGCCACCATCGCCTGTTTCTCATCAGACTGGCGCTCGGCAGACCCGCAGATCCTGTCGCCATTTCGTCATGGAACATTCAGGCGCGTGTGAAGGAGTTGGGTATGACCCAAGCAAACAGCAGGACAAACAGCGTGGAACAGCTGGCCAATGATGACGCCAGCCAGAGCGCAGCAAAGCAACAGCCGCTCATGGCTCTTGATCGCTACTTTATGATCAGCGAGCGGGGCAGCAACGTCAGACAGGAGGTGCTGGCGGGCCTCACCACCTTCCTTGCCATGGTCTACTCGGTGATCGTGGTGCCGAGCATGCTCGGCAAGGCGGGCTTTCCCCCCGGCGCCGTGTTTGTCGCCACCTGTCTGGTGGCGGGTTTCGGTTCGCTCTTGATGGGGCTCTGGGCCAAGTTGCCGATGGCCATCGGCTGCGCGATTTCCCTCACGGCGTTTACTGCCTTCAGTCTGGTGCTGGGGCAGCAGATCCCCATTCCGGTGGCGCTGGGGGCCGTCTTCCTGATGGGGGTACTGTTTACCGCCATCTCGGTGACCGGGGTGCGTAGCTGGATCCTCGACAACCTGCCGATGGGGATTGCCCACGGTACCGGCATCGGGATTGGTCTCTTCTTGCTGCTTATCGCCGCCAACGGGGTGGGGCTGGTGATCAAGAACCCGCTGGAGGGGTTGCCGGTGGCGCTGGGGGCCTTCACCTCCATGCCGGTCATCATGTCCCTGATCGGCCTTGCGGTGATCTTCGGGCTGGAGAAGCTGAGAGTACCGGGGGGGATCTTGCTGGTGATCATCGCCATCTCCATCTTCGGCCTGATTTTCGATCCGGCGGTCAAGTATCAGGGACTGTTCGCCATGCCGAGCCTCTCGGACGATCAGGGCAAGTCTCTTATCTTCAGTCTGGATATCATGGGGGCCCTCTCGCCGCTGGTGTTGCCCAGCGTGCTGGCGCTGGTAATGACGGCGGTATTCGATGCCACCGGCACCATCCGCGCCGTGGCGGGGCAGGCCAACCTGCTCGATAAGGATGGTCACATCATCAACAGCGGCAAGGCACTCAGTGCCGACTCGGTCAGCAGCATCTTCTCCAGTCTGGTGGGGGCGGCCCCCGCTGCCGTCTATATCGAATCGGCGGCGGGCACGGCAGCGGGGGGCAAAACCGGCCTGACCGCGACTGTGGTTGGTGGTCTTTTCCTGCTGATGCTGTTCCTCTCGCCGCTCTCCTATCTGGTGCCGGCCTATGCCACCGCACCGGCCCTGATGTATGTAGGGCTCTTGATGCTGAGCAACGTCACCAAGCTCGATTTCAACGATTCGGTCGGTGCCATGTCCGGGTTGGTGTGCGCCGTCTTTATTGTGCTCACCTGCAACATCGTCACTGGCATCATGCTTGGCTTCAGCTCGCTGGTGATCGGCCGCATCTGCTCGAAGGAGTGGCACAAGCTCAACGTCGGCACCGTGGTCATCGCCCTGGCGCTGGTGCTCTTTTATGCTGGGGGGTGGGCTATTTAGGGATAACCCGCCCGTTTGGGGCCGCACTGGCGGCCCCATTTTTATGCCTGTTATTTTTAGCCCGCTCATGCTGACTATCACGTCTCGGCCGTCTCCGCAGTTGGGGGGGGCTTCGCGATACCATTTTGATAAATCCCCCTACCAGATTGATAGGCTCCCACCCTTGCTCTCCTCGCTCTGCCGCTTTTGTCACCGCTGATGTGCCCCGTTTGCTCAGGGGTTGCCCCTGGCTTGTCGCTTCGGGCCAACAAAAGCGGGCTAGATGGGATCCCCTTCACACTTCTCCCCATTCTCCTGACGATGGCGGGAAACAGGCGCATATCTTGCTGTTTTTTATGCCGGTTCCAGATTTTTCCATTCGAAAAAGGACTTGCATATGTCCATAGGATTACCGCTCAAGCGGGTGGATGCCGAGGCCAAGGTGACCGGCAGCGCCCGCTATACCGATGACAACATCATGCTCGGGATGCGCCACGCCAAGTACGTGCGAAGCAATATTGCCCACGGCAAGGTGCTCGCCATCGATGCGACCGAAGCGCTGGCCCTGCACGGTGTCGAAGCCGTATTTACCCATGAGGATGTGCCCACCACCTGTTTTCGCACCGCCGGTCACGCCTGGTCTCTCGATGAGGCGAAACGGGATGTGAAAGACCGCCGTCTGCTCACCGACCATGTGCGCCACTTCGGCGATGGGGTCGCCATAGTCGTGGCGCGCGATCCGCTGGTGGCCGAGAAGGCTGCCGCCCTGGTCAAGGTGACTTACGAGCCGCTGCCGGTGATGACGGATGCCCAAAGCGCGCTGGCCGATGATGCCTATCTCATTCACCCGAGCGGCAATCTGCTACGCCAAAGCCAGCTTCGCGCCAATGACCCGGAGCAGGCCATTGCGGCGGCCGATCTGCAGTTTCAGGGGCACTACCGGACACCTGTGGTGCAGCACTGCCATCTGGAGACGGTGACCTGCTACGCCTATATGGATCAGCCGGACCACATCATCGTGGTCAGCAGCACCCAGATCCCCCAGATAGTGCGCAGCCGGGTGGCCAAGTCCCTCGGCCTGCCCTGGTCCAGCGTGCGGGTGATCAAGCCCTATATGGGCGGCGGTTTTGGCAACAAGCAGGATGTGCTGGAAGAGCCGATGGCGGCGTTTTTGAGCTACAAACTCGGCGGTGTGCCGGTCAAGGTGACCTTGAGCCGGGAGGAGTGCTTCTTTGCCTCTCGCACCCGCCACGGTTTTGCGATCGATGGCAAGATGGGCCTCAACCGCGACGGCACCCTCAAGGGCTATCAGCTCGACGTGCTCTCCAACACCGGCGGCTATGCCTCCCACGGCCACTCCATCGCCAGTGCCGGGGGCAACAAGATCAGCTACCTCTATCCGCGCAGCGCCTTCGGTTATGACGCCAAGACCTTCTACAGCAACCTGCCCACCGCTGGTGCCATGCGCGGTTACGGCGCGCCCCAGGTGATTTTTGCCCTCGAGTGCATGCTGGATGACGCCTGCGCCGAACTGGGGCTGGATCCGCTCGATGTGCGGATCGCCAACGTGGCGCGAGAAGGGGATGTCAATCAGGTCAACCAGAAGACCATCTACAGCGCCGGGCTGCCGGACTGCCTGCTGCGTGGTCGCGAGATGTTCGAGTGGGATCGGCTCAAGGCCGAATGCTTGGCACAGGATCCGGTGAGCCGGGTACGACGCGGCATCGGGGTGGCATGTTTCAGCTACGGCTCTAACACCTATCCGGTGGGGGTCGAAATTGCCGGTGCCCGCATGCTGCTCAATCAGGATGGCACCGTCAATCTGCAGATCGGCGCCACCGAGATAGGGCAGGGGTCGGACACCGTCTTTGCCCAGATGGCTGCCCAGACGTTGGGCATTCCGTTTGAGCAGATCCGGGTCATCTCGACTCAGGATACCGACATTACCGCCTACGATCCGGGCTCGTTCGCCTCGCGCCAGAGCTATGTGGCAGCCCCCGCCATCCATCAGGCGGCGCTGCAGTTGCGGGCGCGCATTTTGTCGCTGGCAGCCCAGCTCTGCCATCAGGATGTAGGATCGCTGACCCTGATCGACGGCTACGTGGTGCTGGCCGGTGCGCCGGACAAGGTGCTGATCAGCGTGGCCGAGGTGTCGGTCAACGCCTACTACCACCTCACTATCGGCGGCCAGATCACCTCCGAGGTCTCCCACAAGACCACCACCAACCCGCCCAGTTTCGGCTGTACCTTTGTCGATCTCAGCGTCGATATCGATCTCTGCAAGGTGACCATCAATCGCATCATCAACCTGCACGATGCGGGCAAGATCCTCAATCCGCAGCTGGCGGAGGGGCAGGTGCATGGCGGCATGGGGATGGGGATCGGCTGGTCCCTGTTCGAGGAGATGATCATCGACGCCAAGACTGGCGTGGTACGCAATCCCAACCTGCTCGACTACAAGTTCCCGACCATGCTGGATTTGCCGGAGCTTGAATGCGACTTCGTGCAGACCTACGAGCCCCAGTCGGTCTATGGCCACAAATCCCTGGGGGAGCCGCCCATCATTTCGCCGGGCCCGGCGATCCGTAACGCCATTCGCATGGCGACCGGCGTCGCCATCAACGAGCTGCCCATCACCCCCAAGACCCTGTTCCGGGAGTTTGTCGCGGCGGGTTTGATTGGCGAGGGATTAGGGGAGGAGCAACACCATGTTTGATATTGCCCGTTACTACAAGGCGCACAGCGTGGCCGAGGCCGTCGTGCTTCGTCAGGCAGACCCTGAGGCGCGTCTCCTGGCTGGCGGCACCGATGTGATGATCCAGCTGCATCACCTCAACGCCGCCTATCGCCATATCGTCGATATTCACGACTTGCCCGAACTCAAAGGGGTGTGCGAGTTGCCTGACGGTTCGATCCGCATCGGCTCCGGTACCACCTTTACCGAGCTCATCGAAAATGAGCTGGTGCAGCGCCGCCTGCCGATGCTTGCCGAAGCGGCCGCCACTATCGCCGGTCCGCAAATCCGCAACGTCGCCACCTATGGCGGCAACATCTGCAACGGCGCCACCAGTGCCGACTCGGCGGCGCCTACCGTGGCGCTGGAAGCTGAGCTGGAAATCGCCGGGCCCAATGGTACGCGCCGCATCCCCATCGCCGGATTTCATACCGGCCCCGGCAAGGTGGCGCTGCAACCGGCGGAAATTCTGGTGGCGTTTCACTTTGCGCCGGATCCACATCCCCATGTGGGCTCCCACTACTTCAAGTACGCCATGCGCGATGCCATGGATATCGCCACCATCGGCTGCGCCGCCTACTGCCAGATTGAGAATGGCCACTTCAAGAATTTGCGGCTGGCCTATGGCGTGGCGGCCCCGACCCCGGTGCGTACCCCGCACGCAGAAGCGGCAGCCGAAGGGCAACCCCTGACTCGCGCCACACTGGCCGCCATTGCCGAGGCTGTGGTGGCCGATGTGGCGCCACGATCCTCCTGGCGGGCAGAGAAGGAGTTTCGCCTGCACCTTATCAAAACCCTGGCGCAGCGGGTGGTCGCCTGCGCAGTCGAACGTGCCGGAGGGAAGATCCTATGATGCAACCGCAAAGCTGTCCCGCCGTGGAGATCCAGTGCGAGATCAACGGCAAGCCTTACTCCTATGCAGTGCCGCCCACCATGTCGCTGCTCCACTTCCTGCGCGGGCAGGGGCTTATCAGTGTGAAAGAGGGGTGCAGTGTCGGTGAGTGCGGCGCCTGTACCGTGCGGGTGAATGGCACTGCCATCGACAGCTGCCTCTATCTGGCGGTCTGGGCCGATGGCAAATCCATTCGCACCGTGGAGGGGGAGCGCAAAGGCAATGAGCTCTCCGACGTGCAGCAGGCCTTTATCGACGAGGGGGCGGTACAGTGCGGTTTTTGTACCCCGGGCCTCGTGATGGCGAGCGCCGCCCTGCTCGACAAGACCGAACGTCGTCCGCTGACCGATGCGGAGATCCGCCGCGGGCTATCGGGGAATCTCTGCCGCTGCACCGGGTATCAGAACGTGGTGCGGGCGGTGAAGAAGTGCTGCAAGGGTTGAGCAGCAGTTTGTCCCTTCGATGACGAACGCCGCGTAATAAGTCATAAAACCAAAGGCCCGTCTCGCAAGAGGCGGGCCTTCTCTCTTTGTCTTTAACCGGTGCGATTACCCTTTTTGCGGCTCGATCACCAGTTTGCCATCCTTGACTGGAATGGTGGGGCCGGGAGCCTGTTTCATCCGGATCACGCCCTCCTGACCGGCAAGGCGGTAGGTCACGTCATAGCCGATGGTGCGGGTACTGCTATCTTGCACCGTCTTGCAGCGCTGCTCGGTGGTGGTATAGGTGTCGCCCGCCTGCATATTGCCCTGCACCTGATTGCCGGCGTAGCCACCCGCAACCGCTCCGGCGGCTGTTGCTACCTTCTTGCCGCTGCCACCGCCAAACTGGTGGCCGAGTACACCACCCAGCGCTGCGCCAACCACGGTGCCGAGGATCTTGTTCTCATCCTGTACCGGCTTGCGGTGGGTCACGGTGACGTTGCGACACTCCTGTCGGGGGGTCTTGATGCTCTCGGTGATCGGCTTGCTGGCAATCACCTCGGCAAAGGTGGGGGTCGGTGTAAAGAGGGAGCCGCTAGCCGCCGCCGAGAGCGCCAGTGCGGAAGCGACGCCAATACCGATACCTGCCATCATGGATCTGTTCATCTTGTTGTTCTCCTGCATACCCATACGGGCTGTTCCAATCTGGCGCCATCTTGTCATAACCGGTTGGCCGGACAAGGCGAGGGGGATGGGCCTGCGACAGGCGCTGGCAAGGTCAAAAAACAGCCACCATGAAAAAGTGTCTGACTTTGGCGACAACGAACTAAAAGTGACCAGTTTCCGGCGCATGGCGGGCTTTGCTTGTGTGATAAGGAGCAATTCGAGTCGCAATTTGCAAGGCGGGCGGTGAGCAGAATGCCAGAGTGGCAAAGTGCTGACGGGGGCAGGTCAAGGGAGATCTTGAACAAGGGCTCTGTTCGTTGAGATGGCCACGCAAGTGGTTGATAAATAGCTCCAGCCCCATCGGATGTTGGCCGATAAGAGATCACGGCAAGCATTTTGCTTTGATTGGGTGAAGCAGAGGGTGAGCGGGTCGGCAGACAACTGCGTAAGACCTGATATGAAGAGGTTCACCCGAGATCACCGGATCAACGAGGGGGAGATATGTCAATGTTACCCAGCTGGATCACCCCGGCCATCCAGGCCAACATCATCACGGTGCAGCAGGCCGAACGTCTGCTCTCATCCCTCTACCGACCCCTGGCCGAGCAGGGAGAGGAGCTTCCCGCCGATATCGCCGACATCAGCCTTAAACTCTACTGCTTTCGCCAGCAGGGGCGGGTGCGCCACTAAGGCTGACAAAAGAACACCCCGCGCCAGGCTCGGGGTGTTGTCACTCATGTATCACAGACCTATCAGGCCAACATCACTTGCGCCACCAGCATCAGGGCGCCAAATCCCAGCACAAAGCCCACCATGGGCAGGACGAACTTGACCCACTTGTTGAACTGGATGCCGAGCATCTGCAGAGTGACCAGCACCAGTCCGGTGGGGGCCAGAAACAACATGGCGTATTGCCCCCAGTTGTAGGCCGACACCACGATATAGCGGGGGATCATCACAGTATCTGCCAGCGGTGCCATGATGGGCATGGAGAGCACTGCGAGCCCCGAGGAGGAGGGCACCACCAGCCCCAGCAGGGTGAACACCAGCATCTGCGCCACCGCGAACACGGCGCCGTGCATGCCGGAGACCAGATCGGAGGCGTAGGCCAGAATGGTGTCTGAGATCATCCCCTGATCCAGCACCAGATTGACTCCCCGTGCCAGCCCGATGATGAGCGAAACGGCCACCAGCTCCGACGCCCCCTGAGTAAAGGCCTCGACCGCCTCTTTCTCTTTGAGACCCGAGATAAAAATGCTGATGATGGCGATGGTCAGGAAGGAGGCCGCCATCTGCGGGAACCACCAACCGGCCATGGAGACGCCCCACACCATCAGCGGGAAGGCGAGGATAAACAGGGTCAGAATGATCTTGCGGCGTAGGGTGAAGGGCACCCCTTCGTCCATAGAGCCCTCTTTGAGAAAACGGGCGCGAAAACTCTCTCTGTCCTCATAGGTGTAGGAGAAGGCTGGATTGGCCTTGATCTTCTTGCAGTACCAGTAGAGATAACCGATCACCACCAGGGTGCCCACCAGACAGCCAATGGCGCGAAAGATCAGCCCCTCGGTAAAGGGAATGCCGGCGGCATTGGAGGCGATCACCACTGAGAAGGGATTGATGGTGGAGAAGGTGGTTCCCATGGAGGCGGCGAGGAAGATGGCCCCTACGCAGACGATGGAGTCATAGCCGAGCGCCAGAAAGATGGGCACCAGTATGGGGTAGAAGGCGACCGCCTCTTCCTCCAGTCCGCAGGTGGTGCCTCCCAGCGCCATCACGAAGCAGACCAGCGCCACAAACAGGAACTCGTTGCCCCGGGTCTTGTGTGAGAGGGCGACAAGCCCCGCACTGAATGCGCCTGTCTTGTTGATGACGCCGATGAGCCCCCCGAGCACCAGAATAAAGACGATGATATCCGCCCCCTCTATGGTGCCCTTGACCATGCTGAC
>NZ_LYSQ01000040.1:0-21742 GCF_001728955.1 Aeromonas sp. DNP9
AGATGGTGCGTGAGGCAGTAGATATTTACAACGAGGAGCGGCCGCATCATGCGTTGAAATACAGAACCCCCGATGCGGTACATAGGGGGTTCTGAGTAGAGAAATGCTAGTTGAAAATGTGTAAACCTATTTCAGGACTAGACAATGGATAGAAAAACGGCTTGCCGAGAGGCAAGCCGTTTTTTTGTGGTCTCAACCTTTTGACCCAATCCGGCCTTGGCCAGACTCGGACACAAAGCTGCACACCTTCAGCTATCTGTGGTCACTTATTTAAGTGTACAGGTCAGCAGCGTTACTCCTTTCTGAGTGAGGAGAGCTTGTTTCTCCTGATTCCAAAAGGTGGTGACGCTGTCGGAATATTTGGCGCCAGATTCAGACTCAACGCGCGCCAGCTTGTGGTAAACCCCGGCATAGGGGAACTGTACCATGTCAGCCTGGGCATCATAGGTAACGGCCAGCATCTCTTCGCCACACTGGTATTGGCTGTATTGATACTGGGTAGGTTGCGGGCTGCTGCACGCCGCCAGACCCAAAAGGGGAAGCAGAGCGATCAATTTTTTCATTGCACTTTCCTTATGTAATGGCTTTATGTCATGGCCTTGTGCAGTGGCCTTACGTAACGGCCTTATGCCAGGGTACCAACGAAACTATCGTTATCAAGCTTCAACAATTTGATAACTATGGGTAATTTGTACCGCTTTTTCCAACATCAGGGAAACAGAACAGTATTTTTCCATCGACAGATCGACCGCTCTGGCCACCTGCTTCTCTGCCAATCCCTTGCCTGTCACCACGAAGTGCAGATTAATCTTCTCGAAAACCCGGGGCACGCTATCGACCCGTTCGCCACTGATATCGACATGGCATGCGGTCACCGACTGGCGCGCTTTTTCGAGGATGGAAACCACATCAATGGAGCTGCAGCCACCGACCGCCAGCAGGATCATCTCCATCGGGCTGGCCCCCTCACCGGGGTTGGCACCATCCAGGATCACCTTGTGACCGGATTCACTCTCACCCACAAACTTCATCCCTTCCACCCAGCTGACCTTGGCTTTCATCTCGCACTCTCTCCTGTTAATCATAATGATGGATCCCTAGCATAACCCAGTCGCTTATCTCTGCCGAACAGGGGGAGTTGGGATGGAAATAGATCAAAATCAACATCTCCGACCTCTATCTTCCCTAGAATGGCCGGAGCGGCGCAGCAGGCATTACTCAAAGGGCTCTGTCAAAAGCCCGCAAAGCCTTGTCAGCACAGGCAAAGGCTCTTATCCTACTGCGACCAATACAAGGAATGGCAAGATTGGCAGCTTGCCCGGACGCACAAGTCCATAAAAAGACACTACAGAGGAATTCTCATGGTCATTGGCAAACCGCAAAGCGATCCCACCCTGGAATGGTTCTTGTCGCACTGCCACATTCATAAGTATCCCGCCAAGAGCACCCTGATCCATGCGGGTGAAAAAGCGGAGACCCTCTACTACATCGTCAAGGGCACTGTGGCCGTCTTGATCAAGGACGATGAGGGCAAAGAGATGATCCTCTCCTATCTGAACCAGGGTGATTTCCTGGGCGAGATGGGGATGTTCGAGGAGAACGAGAATCCCGAGCGCTCCGCCTGGGTTCGCGCGAAAGGCTCTTGCGAAGTGGCAGAGATCTCCTACAAGAAGTTCCGCCAGCTGATCCAGGTCAACCCGGACATTCTGATGCGTCTCTCTGGCCAGATGGCCAAGCGCCTGCAACACACCAGCCAGAAAGTGGGTAACCTCGCCTTCCTGGATGTGACCGGCCGGATCGCCCAGACCCTGCTCAACCTGGCCAAACAGCCGGATGCCATGACCCACCCGGATGGCATGCAGATCAAGATCACCCGTCAGGAGATCGGCCAGATCGTCGGCTGCTCCCGTGAAACCGTGGGCCGCATCCTGAAGATGCTGGAGGAGCAGGAGCTCATCTCTGCTCACGGCAAGACCATTGTGGTATTTGGCACTCGCTGATGACCCGTCCGCAGGCCTGACTGAGGCCTTGGGATAAAAAAGGCTGCTACGGCAGCCTTTTTTGATCCTCTCCCCTATAATCCCGAACGCCCTTCACTGTTCCGGCATTCGCCCAGAGAGTTACTATGCACCTTCAATGTCCCCGCTGCCGCAGTCCGCTCCATCTTCATGAAGCCTCCCGGGGCCGCTATTGCGACAACAAGCATCACTTCGATCCGGCCCCGGAAGGTTATCTGGATCTCATCCCCGGCAAGAAAAACCCCAAAGACAGCGACAGCCGTGCCCTGATGCGCGCCAAGCACCATTTCCTGGAGGCCGGCCACCAACTGCCGCTGGTTGAGGCCATGGCCGGCCTGCTCGCTCCGCTGGCCCCACAAGAGCTGATCCATCTTGGGTGCGGTGAAGGCTACTACTGCCGCGCGCTGGCAGAGCGCCTGCCCGGCTGGCAGTTTGCTGGGGTTGATATCGCCAAGAACACCATCTTTGCCGCCAAAAAAGCGCAGCCGGACGGCCAGTTTGTCATTGCCGATCCCGCTCGCGCGCCGTTGCAACCGGGCTCTGCTCAGGTGCTGCTGGTCAACGATCTCAAGGTCAAGACCGAACAGCTGGTCAGCTGGCTGGCCCCCGGTGGCTATCTGCTCTATCTGCAGCCGGGCCCGCGCCATCAGTGGCAACTGCGGGTCAGCCTCAATCCGGTGAGCATGGAACACCCCCTCAGCTGGCCAACCCTCGGCGATCTCAATCCGATGGCTCAACAGCGCTGCCAGTTCAGCCTCACCATGGATCAGGCCATGCGCAGCTTTATTCTGGAGACCAGCCGTCTTGGCTGGCGGGCAACCGGTGAGCAGCGTCACGCTTTCGCGCAACAGGGCCCGAATGAACTGGAACAGGATCTGCTGCTGACCCTGTGGCAAAAGCCCCTCTGATCACTGGGGGGAGCCTTGCAAGGCTCCCGCCCAGTTTTTCCCGCCCCGCCCATTCTCCCCTGCGTGATCTAGCTCACAACTTGAGCCATCGACCTTGTTGCTCAGAACAGCCTTGATGTCAAAAAAGTCACTAGAAAATAATTCATTGAATTTAGTCTCTTTTTATCCTGTCAAAAAACGTCACATCCAGTCTTGATAACGACTTAGTCACCTCAATTAAACATTGATGGATTCAGGCCCAGTCAAGGTTTGGGCGCCTACCGTGTGGCTATCGGACCATTTCCGATTTCACAGAACCGACAACAAGTTCGGAAGTGTTTACATCAGAGGAATAACGCATATGAAGAAGTCTGCACTGACTATTGCCATCTCCAGCCTGCTGCTGGCGAGCGGCGCCCATGCTGCTACCGTTTACAACCAGAACGATACCAAGCTGGAAATCGGCGGCCGTGCACAAGGTGCTTACTACGGTACTGACGACAACGGTTCCGAAGGTGACCAGAGCTACTTCCGTCTGCACGTTGCTGGCGAGACCAAGATTGCTCCCGAGATGAAGGCGTTCGGCTTTGCCGAGTACAACCTGCCGACTTCCGGTTCTGACAACGACGAGCTGCGTTATGCCTATGCCGGCATCAAGCACGACCGTTTCGGCGCATTCAGCTATGGTCGTCAGGATGGTCTGTTCACCAAGGCCGTCAACAACTATACCGACGTCCTGCCTGAGTGGGGCGGTGACGGCCTGGGCAAAGATACCGAAGTATTCGGCACCGGCCGTACCAACGGTTTGGCCCAGTACATCTACACCTATCAGGGTCTGACTCTGGGTGCCCAGTTCACCGGTAACAACGATCCGCAAAACGCCGGTCGCAGTGCAATCACTGAATCTTTCAACGGCAACACCTACAACGGCGAAAGCTGGAATAGCAAAGGTTCTGCTGAAGGCTTCGCAGTATCTGCCAACTACGATTTCGATATGGGCCTGAGCCTGGGTGCTGCCTATAACCAGGCTGGCAAGACTGACGAGCAAGCTCGCTATGCCGCCTTCGGTGGCGACAAGGATGCCAAGCTGATGGGCTTCGGCGCCAAATATGCAACTGGCGACCTCTACCTGGCTGCAACCTACTCCCACGGTGAAGACCACCTGTTCGTCAACAACGGCTACGCCGAGAAGATGGATGGCTACGAAGCCGTTGCCCAGTACACCATCGGCAAGTTCAAGCCTTCTCTGGCCTACCTGCGCACTGACGTGAAAGACTCCGCTCGCGGTATCGATGATACCTACACCGAGTACGTATCTATCGGTGCCTGGTACAACTTCACCGAGAACTTCAACGCCTACGTTGATTACAAGCTGAACCTGCTGGACTCCGTAGATGGCAAGTCCACCAACTCTCTGGGCAAGAACACCGACGACGTAGTCGCGGTTGCCCTGCAGTACAACTTCTAAGTAATTGGAAGTCAGTTATACCCTGTGATACCAATGTCTACTGTTTGAATTACTTCCGGCCGCTCTGCGGCCGGTTTTTTTATTGCGCCTTTTCAGCACCTTGCATATAACTATCGAGCGGATTGATGGCAATATCCGCGCCGTTGACAGGGAGTGACAAGGAGATATTCACGGATGAGACAAGCGCGCGGGAACATAGACTGGCAACGCGGGTGGCTGCTGCTGCCACTGCTATTGATATCGCTCATCTGGAGCAGCACGGCAGATGCCAGCTGGGATCAGAGCCTCTATCGTCAGCTGGGTCTGGCCGGCAAGCTGGATAAACAGACCTTTCGTCAGGCACTCAACAGTTATCAAACCGTGCGCCACAAACGCAAACCCATTCTCACCATCATCGATTACAGCAAGCCATCCACCCAGCGCAGACTGTTTGTCATCGATATGAAACGCCACAAGCTGCTCTATCACACCTGGGTCAGTCATGGCCGCAACTCAGGTGAACTGGCCGCAAAACACTTTTCCAACCAGCTCAACTCCCGCCAAAGTTCCCTCGGCGTCTATCGCACCGCAGAAACCTATCTGGGCAAGCATGGCTACTCCCTGCGGCTGGACGGGCTCAGCCCCGGCAAGAACAGTAATGCCCGCAAGCGTGCCATCGTGGTACATGGTGCCGCCTATGCCAGCCCGACCCATTTGCGCAAATATGACAAGCTGGGCCGCAGCTGGGGTTGCCCCGCCCTGCCCAAAGAGCAAGCCAGAGCCATCATAGATACCATCAAGGGAGGGAGTGTCATCTACGCTCACGGCTAACGGCTAGCCGCTAGCGGGCACAACACCAGAAAACGCAAGGCCAGCAATCGCTGGCCTTGTTTGTTACGCTTTTCACACTAAACGTGGCGCGTTATTGGCGCACCACCAGTACCGGACAGGGTGCATGACGCACCACAGACTCGGCGACACTGCCTACCAGCAGATGGCTGATACCGGAACGACCGTGGCTGCCCATCACGATCAGCTCAACCTCATCCTCCTTGGCCTGAATGACAATCTCATCGGCGGCGCGGCCAAAGCGAATATCAAAGGTGGCCGGGATCGGCAGGGTGGCAACCAGCTCTTTGAGCTGGGTTCTGGCCTGACGCTCCATCTCGTGAGTGATCTCGATGGCCGTCATATGAAGGATCTTGTAACTGTCAAAACCGTGCAGTTGATCAACCACGTGGATCAGCTTGAGCTGGGCCTGATGGCTCTGTGCCATGAAAACGGCATAGTCGAGTACCGCGCGAGACATTTGGGAAAAATCGACTGGACAGAGCAGAGTCTTGATCGATGGCATAATGCAGTCTCCTCTACTGATTGGGGTGCTATTGAATCTTTACTCGATCATAACGATCCGACCGCAAATAACCCTCGACCCTGTCGCAAAATGGAGATGCGGAATGTTTTCTCCGCCCGCCACTATCAATGGCATGGTATAAATCAGGTGATAAATGCTCTCCTCACCCCTGCGAGGATAATGCTGACCATGCTGCGCATCGCTTGTTTGCTGCTTTGCTCTCTGTGTGCGATCGCCCACGCTCGCACAGCAGATATTCACGTCTATTGCGATGGCTGGCCCGGTTTCTGCCAACCGGATGGCCGCGGTATCTATCTCGATCTGGTGCGAACCATCTACCAACCCCACGGCTATCAGATCGTGCCCCATATCGTGCCCTACAAACGTGCCGTCGCCATGGTAGCCAGGCAAGAGGGGGATATGGCGATGAGTGTCTATCTGGACGAGATAAAGGGGGTCAAACAGCCCCGTCAGCCAGCCTCCGCCGATGATGTGACCGTCTTCATGCTCAAACAGTGGCAGCCACAATGGCGGGGAGAGCGCAGTCTGGAAGGCGAGACCGTCCTCTGGCGGCGAGGATGGGTGCTGGATAAATATCTTCCGATCACCATGCGGTGGCATGAGATCGACAGTCATGAGATGGCCCTGCAGCTGATTGGCAAGGGGCGCTATCGCTATTACCTGACCGCTGGCGTGCTCCATTCCGCCGATGAGACCCCGGCCAATATGTACCGCACCATTTTACGCTGGATCCCGACTTACCCCATTTTTGCCGATACCGAGCAGGGCGACCGGCTACTGCAGCTGTGGGATCAGGAGATGGTGAATCTGATCCGTCGCGGCACGCTGGCCGAGATATATCGCCGTTATCACCTCTATGACTACTACCGCGACTTTCTCGAGGAGCAGGCGGTCAAGGCCGGCGAAAACTGATCCCTCCATAGGGAAAGAGAAGGATGCCGCAGCCCCGTCAACAGCGGCCACCGCCAGCAACCTGTCCATGAGCAACACCTTTCCATTGTGGTTTGAGTCACCGTAGCCACGCCACAGCTCAGGGTTGCCGGAACCCCTTCGCCAATCGGTCATAGAGGATCACGTTGACCGAGGCAGCCAGATTCATGCAGCCTTGGGTCGGCACATAAACCACATCTTTCACCGCACCATAGAGGGCGGGATCGAGCGTGCCATCCTCCGGCCCGAAGATATAAAAAGCACGTTCCGGATGGACATAGTCGGGAAGCGGCGTAGCGCCGTCGATCAAATCGACCACCACGGGCACGCATCCCTGCGGGATAAACGCCATCAGATCATCCACCCCGAGCAGCGGGATCTTCTCCACCATCTGCTTGGTATCAGTGGCAAAGCGGCGCGCCAGCTCGAAGCGGTTGCCGGTGTAGTAGACCTCATCCACCCCGTAGCAGCCCGCAGCCCGCATCACTGAGCCGACATTTTCCGGAGACTTGGGATTGACCAGCCCCACGCAGCAGAATGCACTCTTTTCCATTATCTCTCCTCATCTTACGGCGGCCATTATAAGCCGTTGCAGGGCCACCGACCCGTTAAAAGTCCCCTCCCCGGCTAAGCCGCTTGCCAACCCAGCTTTGAATGTCGATTTTTTGTGCGCGAGTCGACAAATTTTGTACAAGCCGATAGCCAGCAAACGTTTCCCAGCAATAATGGACAAACGTTTGCAAATGGATGTTTGTCTATGACTGAGCGTGAACAAGAGATCCTCGCCCTGCTGCGTCAGGATCCCATGATTGCCCAGCAGGAGCTGGCCGATCGCCTCGGCATCAGCCGCTCTGCGCTGGCCAGCCACATCTCAAGCCTGATCCGGCAGGGGTATGTGCAAGGCAGAGGTTATGTACTGCGAGAAGGCCCCTACGTGGTGGTGATCGGCGGTGCCAATATGGATATTTGCGGCACCAGCCACGACAACCTGCTGCTCGGCGACTCCAATCCGGGCAAGGTGCGCACCTCGGCCGGTGGTGTTGGCCGCAATATCGCAGAGAATCTGGCACGGCTCGGCAGCGATACCCGACTGCTGACCGCAGTCGGTAACGACCAGTATGGTCACCATCTGCTGGAGGTAAGTCAGCGGGCCGGCGTCGATGTGCGCCAGACTCTGGTGCTCGATGGCCACACCACCTCCTGTTATCTCAGCCTGCATGATGGCAGCGGCGAAATGAGCTGTGCCATCAATGACATGGCCATTATCGAGCAGCTCACTCCTGCCCGCCTGACCCCGCTCGGTGGCTTTCTCGGCGGTGCCCGGCTCTGGGTGCTCGACACCAATCTGGCCATTCACACCCTTGATTGGCTGTTCGAGCGGCAAGGTGAGCACGCAATCTTTGTCGATACTGTTTCGGTGGCCAAGGTGGAGAAGATCCGCCCCTGGCTCGGCAAGATCCACACCCTCAAACCCAATCGCAGCGAAGCCGAGCAGCTGTGCGGCATGACCATCGCCGGGCCCGAAACCTGGCCCATGGTGGCTGCCTGGTTCCACCGCGCCGGGGTCAAGCGACTGTTCCTCAGTCTGGGTGAACAGGGGATCTTCTACAGCGATGGCGAGCAGCAGGGCCACCTGCCGGTGCTGGGCAGTCCGGTACTCAACGTCACCGGCGGCGGGGATGCCTTTATGGCTGGCCTCGCCCACGCCTGGCTGCAAGAGCTCGACATTGCCCAAACCACCCGCTTTGCCCTGGGCTGCGCCGCCCTCACCGTCAATTGTTCCGATACCGTTTTTTCCGGTCTGAGCAAGACCGCCGTTGACCGCATACTGGAGGAGTACTCATGCTGAACGCTTACCTCGATATCCAACCGGAAGTGGCTGCCGCGCTGGCCGCCGGCAAACCGGTCGTCGCCCTCGAATCCACCATCATCTCCCACGGCATGCCCTATCCGCAGAATGTGGAGACGGCCCGTCAGGTTGAACAGGTGGTGCGCGATAACGGCGCAATTCCGGCCACCATCGCCATCCTCGACGGCCGCCTCAAGGTGGGTCTGGATGCCGGTGCGCTGGAAGCACTGGGCCGGGCAGGCCACAGCGTCACCAAGTGCAGCCGCCGCGACATTCCGTTCGTATTGGCGCGCAAGGGGATGGGAGCCACCACGGTCGCCTCCACCATGATCATCGCTGCCATGGCGGGGATCCGGGTCTTTGCCACCGGTGGCATTGGCGGGGTACATCGCGGCGCGCAGGAGACCTTCGATATCTCGGCCGATCTGCAGGAGCTGGCACAAACGCCAGTAGCAGTAGTCTGTGCCGGCGCCAAATCGATCCTCGATATCGGGCTGACACTGGAGTATCTGGAGACACAAGGGGTGCCGGTGATCGGCTATCAGACCGAAGAGTTGCCCGCCTTCTACACCCGCGAGAGCGGCTTCAAGGTCGATTATCGCCTCGATACCCCGGCAGCCATCGCCGAAGCGTTGCGCCTCAAGTGGGAGCTGGGACTGGCGGGCGGTGCCGTGGTGGCCAACCCCATCCCGACCGCACACGCCATGCCGAAAGCCGATATCGACGCAGCTATTGCCCGGGCGCTCCATGAAGCGGACGAGCAGGGGATCAAGGGCAAAGCGTCAACCCCCTTCCTGCTGGCCCGCGTCTGCGAGCTGACTGGCGGCAACTCGCTGGCGGCCAACATCCAGCTGGTACTGAACAACGCGGCGCTCGGTGCCCGCATCGCTTCCAGCCTGTGATCGCACACCGATACCTCGCCATACAAAAGAGGGCCTAGCGGCCCTCTTGTTGTTTTTGCTATCTGCAGCGCTATTGCAACGCTGTGTTATTGCAGTACCACGCGCCCATTGAGTGGCTGCACCGGCCGGTTGTTGGGGTGGTGCATCACCGCCTTGAAGGCGTCGATCTGGGCCTGACTGACCTCAACCGGCTGCTTCATCACTAGCCAGCGCACTCCTTCCGAACAGGGGGGCGTAGTAAGGGAACCGCTGAAGCGATAGTAGTCACGGTTCTCGGGCAGCAGTTGCTCAGCAGAGAGCGGCGCCTTGAGGGGGTGGATCTCCCCCACCTTGGCCGGTAGTTCACCCCAGGCAGCCGCCAACGCCGGATTGGCCTTGCCAGCCTCGAACATCACCGCCACCACAGCGATCTCTCCCTTGTCACTGACATGCACCAGATGCCCTTCCAGCGGATAGGATTTGCCCTCAATGAGGTTCTCACTCGGGGCGTGGAAGTGGAACTGCTTGAGTTCAAACGTGGTGCCATCGAGTTGCAAGGTGCTACCCGGGGCATAACCGACCTGCACGGTATGACCGTTGTTGACCACTGTATTGCCACCCGCCTGATAGTGGAGTACCAGCGGGGCCAGTTTGGCCTCGACCAATCCGTTCAGGTCAACCGGCGACTGATTGCTGCCCGCACACTGACCAAACTCCGGGGTCAGCTTGGCCCAGTGGGCAGGCCCCGCCTCACCGTTATATTCCCAATGAGGAGCGGCAGCAAACACGACAGGGCACAGCAACAGGGAGCAGGCCAACAGAGACTTTCTCATCATACATCCTTATCTTGATTGAAAAGCACGACCATCCGGCGCCGCTCCAAAGAACAAGACGACAGAGGGTGTTGAAACGCAGGGTACAATTTTCTCATCCTGTCGGTTTATTATTAATGATGCATTTGATAGGTATTTATTTAACGGCAGAATGGCAAAGCATATTGAATAATCGCTTTATTCAATGACAGCAATCTAATTAATCGCCTGTTCATTTTCTTTGCTTCGCACATAATCCAGACATGATGCTAACTCCATACTCTCCTCTTAATTATCCTGCCCCCATTTTGCCAACAAATCATATGTGATTGTTTTTATTGTAAATAATCAAGCAAGCCTGATTTTGATCAATTAATGAACAGCGCTTTGACGTCATCCTTGTCTTGCTGGCATAAACAGCTTCAAGGGAGATGACGCAATGAGAAAATATTGTTTGCTAGTGGCACTGATATTACCCGGTGCCGGTTGGGCGAATGAACCCATACAGCCCGTGGAACCAGCCAAGGTGACAAACCCGGAAAAAGTCGAGTTGGGCAAGATGCTGTTTTTCGAGCCAAGACTCTCCAAATCCGGCGCAATCTCTTGTAACTCCTGCCATAACCTGGCGACCGGAGGGGTGGATAATCAAGTCAGCTCACTCGGCCATAAATGGAAAGTGGGCCCTATTAATTCACCGACCGTACTCAACTCCAGCCTCAACTTCGTGCAGTTCTGGGATGGTCGCGCCAAGGATCTGAAAGAGCAGGCGGCGGGCCCCATCGCCAACCCACTGGAGATGGCATTTACCCACAATCTGGCGGTCGAAACTCTGCATACCCTGCCTGGCTATCGTACCCGCTTCAGCGCCGTTTATGGCAAGGACAACTTCGGCATTGACGAGGTCACCGATGCCATCGCTGCTTTTGAAGAGACCCTGGTTACCCCCAATGCCCCGTTTGACCGCTGGTTGAAAGGGGATAGCAAGGCACTGACCGCACAACAGCTGAAAGGGTATGAGCTGTTCAAAGCCAAAGGATGCACGGCATGCCACAACGGGGTCGCTATCGGCGGCAACTCTTATCAGAAGATGGGACTGGTCAAGAGTTACAAAACGGACAACCCGGCTAAGGGTCGCGGTGCCGTCACCGGAGAGAAGCAGTTCATCGGCTGGTTCAAGGTACCCACCCTGCGTAATATCGAGCTGACTTATCCCTACTTCCACGATGGTGCAGTATGGGATCTGAAAGAGGCAGTCCAGATCATGGCTGATATCCAGCTGGGGCAGCGCCTCACAGATCAGGAAGCCGAAGATATGACTGCCTACCTCAAGAGCCTGACCGGTGAGCAGCCGCAGATCGTGTTGCCACAACTCCCACCATCACAACCTGAGACCCCCAAACCAGAGGTAAAAAGCTGATAAAAAACAACAGGGGCCGTGGTCCCTGTTGTCTGCTACCCTACCGGACGATTCAGCGATCCCGATTCAGGGTGATCAGACGATCAAGAATCGCTTCACCATCGGCACGCAAACCGTTGTGCTCATATTCATTGGTGATCCAGGCGCGACTGTTGCCAAGTCCACGCAGGGTCTCGCGACTGTAGTCAAACTCCACATACATATCCTCGGCATAGACGGCGCAGGCTACCGGCACCTGGTTGCGGGCCAGTTGGGCCGGATCATAGAGCGCCCCCCAGTCCGCCTTGTTGGCCAGCAGATGAGCCGCCTCTTTCAGGGGCAGCAACTCGCGGAACTGCTCGAACATCCAGGGGTAAACCATCTCGCCGGTGAAGGCGAAATCCTTGCCGGGTGCCCAGTTCACCGCAGGAAACTCCCCTCTGACCCGCTCCGCCGCCCAGCGAGTCGCCTCCCCTTCGGCGTAGATAGCCTCGTGCAGGATGGCAAACAGCGGGTTGGTATTGAATGGCTGCATGCTCTGCACCTGATAGAGAAAGGCCGGGCTCAGCTTGTCGCCGATAAAGGCCTCTTCCAGCAGGTAATACAGCTCCTCGAAAGCACCCGTAGCGCCGAGATCCAGCCCTTGCTGCTGGAACTGCTCCACCGTCAGGCGCTGGCCGTTGGGCAGCCGCACATCGTGCTGGTGCAGATGGTTGGCCAGCCGGTTGGCAATCCCCTGAGCATGGGGGAAGCGGACGAAGAAAGCACGGTTCTTGTCTGCCACCCGCTGATAGGTGGCACGGTAAACCTCTTCGGCACTGCGGCCGATCGGCGCGATACCGCCAGTGATATAGACCTCCCTCAGGCTATCGGGGAAGAGCGAGAGATAAGTCAGGCAGCAAAAACCGCCAAAGCTTTGCCCCAGCAGGCTCCAGCGATGCTTGGGGCTAAGCTCCTGCCGGATGAACTCGGCATCTTGCACTATGCTGTCGGCGCGAAAATGGCTGAGATACTCCGCCTGCTCGGCCGGGGTCATTTTGGCCAGACTATGCCCGTGGATGGGGCTCGACATCCCGGTGCCACGCTGATCCAGCAGCAACACTCTGAACTCCTGCAACGCCCGCTTGAGCCAACCACTGTTGGCCGTCGGGCGCGGTGCCCCGAATCCCGGCCCCCCTTGTAAAAAGAGCAGCCAAGGGAGCTTGTCATCGAGTTTGTCTTTGCGGCAGAGGGTGCGGGCAAACAGGGTAATGCTGTCACCATCCGGCTCATCATGATCGAGGGGAACGGTAAAAAAGTGCGGCTCGCAATGAATGCCGTCCAGTACATAACTCAAGGGGCTGTTCATCTGGGATCTCTCCGTCAGGATGGGAACATCATTGCACCCATCATATCCCCGCCCAGCCACAGGGTCACTCCGGTTTTCCAAAATGTTAACAATGGCTTAAAGGTCGAAACATCACCAGACAAGCCGCTCTTCAACGGTGCTGAATTAATTGTTTTGCAGGGGAGATTGACGCCATGGCGCCATTCAACAAAGATGGCTCGCCTGCACAGGAGTGCAGCCATTCAGGCCGACAAAATGGATAAGGGAATGTGATGAAACCGAAGTGGATCAGGGCCAGAAAAAAAGAGAAGAAGCCATGCCCTGGCAGCATGTTGCAGACCGGAATGCTGCTGTTCAGTGCCACCTGTGGCGCAACGCTCTTTTTGGCAGCATGCAACAGCAACTAGAAATGAAAAAGCCCGCTCGATTGAGCGGGCTTTTCGAATTTGGCTCCTCCTACTGGACTTGAACCAGTGACATACGGATTAACAGTCCGCCGTTCTACCGACTGAACTAAGGAGGAATTGTGGTGCCCAGAGACGGAATCGAACCGCCGACACGGGGATTTTCAATCCCCTGCTCTACCGACTGAGCTATCTGGGCAACGGCGCGCATTAAACCCTTTCCAGCGCAGAGTGTCAACCATGATGGCACGATAAAAAGCGAGTTCGCTCAACAACCGAACGAAGCGGCCATTTATTATCCATTTCAGTCCTGTTTGCCATACTTGCTGACCTCTGAACCCCCTGCAGGCTGCGCCAACATGATGGAAATTCGAGGTTCAGTGGGTCCGCCGCATTGAGCCGAATCCACTCTGCGAGTATGCTTTGCCGCAATGATACCGCCTGGAGGCAACATGAGTCTGAATATGCAAGAGTGGCGTGATGAGACCACCGAGATCGTCAACGAACTGCTGGCCGATGGCAGCAATCCCGATGCGGATTACGACATCGAGCACCACTTCGCCTGCCAGGATTTCGACCGTCTGGAAAAAGCAGCGGTTGACCTGTTCAAGGCCGGTTTTGAAGTGACCGATGCCGAAGAGATGGAGCTGGATGACGGCGCCACCATCTTCTGCTTCGATGCCACCATCGAGTGCAAGCTGAATGTCGAAGCGATCGTCGCCGATATCGCCAAGATGCTACCCATCCTGGAAAAATACGGGGTGGATTACGATGGCTGGGGCACCTACTTCCAGGATTGATCCTGCCTCCATCGTAAAACAACAAGGCCACCTTGCGGTGGCCTTGTTGTTTCTGACGATCTCTCACACCAGATAGCTGGCAGCAAACTCCGCCGGCGGCAGGGGGCGACTGAACAGATAGCCCTGTAACCGATCACACCCCGCCTCGGTCAGCCACAGCTGCTGCTCGGGTGTCTCTACCCCTTCGGCCGTAATCCGGATCCCCAGCTCATGGCCCAACCCGATGACCGAACGCACGATAGCGGTGGTCGCGCTATTGCTGGCCAACCCCTGAGTGAAGCTGCGATCCAGCTTGAGGGTCGCCACCTGCAAACGCGGCAGATAGGCCAGTGAACAGTAACCGGTACCAAAGTCGTCGATGGCCAACTGAAAACCGGCGGCGATCAGGTTGTCGAGGTTGGTCTCAATCTCGTCTGCATTCTCCATCAGTACACCTTCGGTGATCTCCAGCTCCAGTTGACTGGCCTTGAGACCATGGCGAGCGATGCAGGCTGAGACCCGCTCACAGAGCGCCGGATCACGGAACTGCAGCGGCGAGAGGTTGATGGAGAGCACCATATCCGGCTGCGCAGTTTGCCACTGCGCCAGCTGGGCACAGCCCTGCTCCAGCATCAGCTGACCAAGCTGACCGATGATCCCCATCTCTTCCGCCAACGGAATGAATTCGTCGGGGGAGATCATCCCAAGCTCGGGATGGGGCCAGCGACAGAGCAGCTCGGCGCCGTGCAGTCGGTGGGTGCGGGTACAGATAATGGGCTGATAGACGGCAACCAGCTGGGCGGACTTGATGGCGAGTGGCAACTGGGCGGCGATCAGCTGACGCCGCTTGAGCCGGGCATGCAGCTCGGGATCAAACAGGGTGCAGTACTGCTGCTGTCGTTTGCCCTGCGCCAGCGCAGCCTCGGCATGACTGAGCAACCGCTCGGCATCGCTTGCCCGCCCCTGGGCCAGCCCCAGAAACACCGGGATCTGGATACGATGATCTTCCACCTGATAATGCTCCATCAACTGCTGCTGCAGATGCTGGCTCCACCCCTGCAATGGCTCATTGAAATCCGGCAGCAGCAGGCTGAAGTCATCGGCAGCGACCCGACAGAGCAGGGAACGCGGCGGCACCAGCTGCTGCAACCGCTTGGCCACCTGGCTGAGCAGGCGGTCGGCAATCCGGATCCCGAAGCGATCGTTGATTTCACGAAAATGGTGCAGATCGACCAGCACCAGCGTGGCACTGCGTCCCCCAAGATGGCGGCTGGTCTGCAAGAATCGGGAGAGTTTGAGCAGTCCGGTCAGACTGTCGTAGTGCTGCTCCTGCTGCAACTGCGCCTGAGTGGTGCGCAGACCAGTGATGTCACGCCCCAGCGTCAGGATCCCGAGGGAGTGGCCATCACCATCGGGAACATCGACCCGGGTGATCTCCATGTGTCGCCCCTGCCCGCTGGCATCCAGCAGACAACACTCGCCATGACCCATCCCCTGCGGCGCCGCCAACCGGAACGGCAGTTGCTGCCCCAGCACCTCATCGGCCCCATGGCCGATAAAGTCGAGAAACGCCTGATTGCACTCCAGCAACACCCCGTTGTGATCATCGAAACGGATCAGATCAGGAATGGCATCGAGCAGAAAACGCTGCAACAACTGCTGCTTTTTGACCGTCTGTTCCAGGCTCTTGCGCTGGGCAATCTCGTTAACCACGCCGAATACTGCGCAAGCTTCCCCCTGCGGAGTGTAAAGAGGCACCTTGTGCACCTCCATCCAGCAGGTATTCCCGCCCCGGTTGCAATGAAGCTGCTGATACAGCATCGGCACGCCTCCGGCAAGCAACTGCTCATCCTCACTGCGAAAGAGATCGCCCCATGGCATCTCTGCATCTGTCTTGCCGACTACCTCGGCAGGCGACTCGAGCTTGGCTTCACGGGCGAACTCACGATTGGCGAACAGGTAACGCCCATGACTATCTCGACAGAAGATACTCATTGGCAATTGGTCGATGATCTGCTGCAGCAGATCCGGGGTGAGCATGTTGGTCACAGGGGTGCTTATGGAGGAATTTCGAGCAAATCTATGATAGCAAACCAATTTTGTAAAGCATCCCGATCACCTCCCCATAACATCGAACGCTGGATGGTTGCTGACAGAGATTGTCGCTCCGGCGATAATAGGCGCCGGTTGGCCAATGGCCTGGTGATATGGACGAGAGAAACAAGATGAAAAAGATGATGGGGAGCGCATTGGCGCTGCTGCTGGTTGGTTGTGCTGGTGACAATAACGGCGGTGAGGAGTATCGCTACAACCCGCCAATTGCCAAGGCAACCAACAATACTCAGGAAATGGCGATCCCGGTGGATCTGGTGTGGGCTCGCGCCGAGAAGTGGTTCACCGATCACGGCCTCACCATCGAAAACAGCCAGCGTGGCTCCGGCCTGATGACCGCCAACGTCAACCAGTCAGCCGACGGGCTGGAGTGGCTGGACTGCGGCACCATGGGTTCCAAAGTTGCACTGGGCAACCCGAACCTGCAGATCAACCTGATCATCACCCAGAGCGGCAACAGCAGCGTGGCCACCGTCAACGTCAAGGGCAACACCGAGCTGTTCTTCGTTGAATCCTCAGGCGAGCGCGTCCCGGCCCCGTCCATCAAGCCGGTCTGTGTCTCCCGCGGTACCCTGGAGCAGAGCCTGTTCGCCACCCTCGGCAACTGATTTCGCTTCCCTGCAAAGATAAAAAAAGCGGCAGATTGCTCTGCCGCTTTTTTATTGCCCCAAGTTGGGCTTACTTGTCGATATCGAGCATGTTGTTGGTCAACATGTAATCGTTCACCTGATTGGCCGTGGTGCCAGAACCGCCCGTCAGACTGTCGAAGGTATGGTTCATCAGCACAATTTCCTGAGTCACCGGCGCAGTACTGCTCTCCTTCACCTGCAGGTGCACCCCTTCATTGTCCTGGAACACCGAGAGCAGACTCTTCAGATCGGTCGTACTGTGAGAGCCATCGTGATCCAGCAGATCGCTCAGATCCAGCTTGTCACCTTCCAAACGGTTGATGGAGCCTGACCCCTTGTTGAAGTCCATGATGTAATCCTTGGTCAGGGAGCCTGATACTGTATCCCCCTGATTCCAGACGAAAGTATCTGAACCGCCATCACCACGCATTACATCGTTGCCGAGCCCGCCGATCAGGATATCGTTCCCCAGACCACCACGCAGCGCATCGTTGTGACTGCCGCCATCGATATAGTCGTCACCGGTACCGCCAAACAAGATATCGGAACCTGACTGCCCGTAGATCTTGTCATTGCCGCTACCACCATTGACCACATCCGCTTGCCGGCTACTGACATCAACACTCAGCAACAGACCGTCGCCATCGAGCATGGCATCAGTGCCAGACAAGCTGCCTGTCATGATGTGGTGAGCCTTGAGCTGATCGACCGTCAATTGCAACGAATCGTCAGTACCAAACCCATCAGCCCCGGTTTTGCCTGCATAGATCACATCATTACCGCTGCCGGTTTCGATATGGTCATTGCCGGCACCGCTGCTGACGATCTGGTCGGCACTTCCCTTGTTGTAGCTGGTACCGGCATGTATGTGGTCGGTACCGCCGTTACTGGTAATGACTTCACCCAGCAGATTACCGCCGAAGGAAACATCCATGCGGTCAGGATTAGTCGCTCTCTCGCCATTGCGCACCACGATAGAGTCGTTGAGGTCGGTACCATCGACCGTCAGCGGCAGATGAACCGGAACCCCGTTGCTGTCCACCGGGTTGACGCTGATGGTCAGATTACTGTTGGTGGTGTCGCCATCACCATCGCGCACGCTGTAGCTGAACACTTCGCGCGCATCAGCCGGGATCTGGCTGCCATTCTTGGTGACCTGATAGGTATAGGCACCGTTGGCCAGAATGGTCAGCACGCCGTACAGGCCAACTACCTGGGTACCCGCACCATTGGTATAGGTGGTCGAGCTGCTGCCTACTCCGTAGCCAATGACACTCAAACCACCATCAGCACCGGCAAGATCGTTGGCCAGCACATTACCTGTGGTCTGTGGCAGCTGATAACCAGAGCCCTCCACCAACTTGACGATCAGATCGAAGCTGTTGCTGGCATTCTCTTTGGTGTAAATAGTCTTCACTACGTTGCCACCCGCATCGCGGAAACCCAGTACCTCCAGCGTGTATGCCTTACCTTCAAAGTTGAAGGTGGCGGTCGTGTTACCGATAGAGATGATGTCATCACCATTTCCCCATCTATCGTTGGGGGTCTCGTTATGATTGAAATTTACAACGAGTTTTATAGGTGTTACTCGCCCCAGCGCATCTGTAACAGAGAAGGTAACCTCCATTGTTGCAGCACTGATGGCATCGTTATAAATCGGATTGTTATAGTGGGTGAATGTTCCCAGCTTAATCTCTTCATTGATCGGAATTGCACCGTTCAACGCGGCATCATTGTCCATGAAACCGTAGCCAGAGGGATTGTTACCGCCTCCCCAGCGAATTTGATCCAATCCAGAATCATTGTCATTAGAGTCTCCTCTAGTCACGAAGGATCCACCTCTCCAATCAGTCCAGTTTGCCTCGATACCACTCACATCAAACGAATCAACCAGAACGCTAACTCGGGCATCATCGACCACTGCAACCGGTACATCGTCACGCACAGCCAAGTCAAACGAACCAGTGGCAGTCTCGGACCCAGATTTGCTTACCTCATAGTTGACGGTAAAGCGCAGTTCGTCCTGGCTGGTCAACACTGTGCTCTGGCCATCTACTGTGTGGCTAAGCGGCTTGAGCAGAGTAAAGGTGTAGCTCGGTGGATTGGCACTGTTATCCACCGTCACGGTAAAGGCCACATTGGCGGGGTTGTTACCAAAGTACCCTTTGAGCCCGGCGCCATCCTGAACAACATTGACCGGCTGACCATCAATACCCGTCACCCCGCTCAGACCCGTGATGCCAACCAGTTTGATTTGTACGCCAGAGACACTGCTTCCAGTGCCATCCGTCACCTGCAGCGACTGAGTCACAGAAAGCGGGCCGCTAGCAGGCATACCCACAGGCTCAGGCAAGTGTGCATTTCCGCCAGACAAACCATCCTCATCAACCAGACCATTGCCCAGTTGCACAGAGAGATCGTTGTCAGTAATGGTTCCGGCTCCGGTCGCACCACCTACTGTCAGAGTCAAGGTTTCAGTCTGTTCTACCAGCTTGTCATTCACTGTCGGCACTGACACGGTAAAGCTCGTCACACCGGCTGGTACTGAGATTTTGCCTGTGCTGCTGTTATAGGTAACACCGTGACTGAACTGCAGAGTTCCCCAGTCAGAGTTAGAGGCAGCATGAGTACCACTGCCCGCAATTGAGAGGCTGTACTCAGTCGCCACATTAGTCGCACCACTCAAGGTCACAACATGCTGTAAGGTAGCCCCTTCAACCACAGTGGCACTCGATACGCCGGTTACATCAGGGCGCGCCAGCGGGTTGACAGCAAAGCTGCCTTGCGAGCCGTCACCGTCCCGATCATAGGCCTTGAAGGTGAAGTCGATGTCGCCATCACCAACCGGGCGCTGCATCTCTGCATACTGGAAGAACTCCCACTTGCCCGTTGCAGGCGTGAATTGCATCTTGAAGATCAAGCTGCCATCACTCGCCTTGCCAACCATGCTGTTGGCACCTTCCGCGGTAATGGTAATTGCCAGACCAGCTGCCGTTTTCAGACCCGTTTCAACGGTGCCGGTAACCAGCTCCAGACGCCCTTTACCATCAGCTCCCCATTGCGGTGCAACTGTCCCCGAGCCATAGGCAATTGCCTGTGGCGTATCGGAACCCAGAAACTCGATAGACTTGACGGTAAAGTCGCTGTTGTCACCCCAGCTTGCCGATTTACCGTTATCGGTTGCCTTGATCACCATGGTGTCAAAACCGCCCTGCTGAACCTGGAAATTGGCCGCATAATCGCCATTGGCCGCGTTGGAACTGAAGCTCTGGGTTGCAATCAACTGACCATCCCGCCAGAACTCAACAACCCCACTCTCCAGCTCACCACCGAACATCTTGCTGAACTCGATCTTGGCACCGTATGCCACTGTGCCAGCATCCAGCTTGATCACCAGCTCTTCAGATACCCCTGAGCCATCGGCCAGTTTGCGGAAATCGACCTCGTTCTCAATGTTGTGGTAAGGGGCAGTCGAGCTCTTGACCCCAATGCCTTCACCCGAGCCATTAACCAGAGCACCGGTCAAGACAGTAGACGTTGAAGAGAGGAACCCTTTAGCCGTAATGGTGAACTTGCCACCATCAATGCTGGTACGATCCCCGCTATAACCAGTCATGCTGAACTTGCCAGTCAATACATCAGGAATACTGGTTTTCACCAGCGAAACCGCGGCAGCATCGCCAGCGATGGGGGCATCGTCCTCAACTGTGATAGGCAGACTACCGGTAGTGGTTGTTTTGCCATCCGATACGGACACACCCACCTGGAAGCTAATCGAGTCTTCACTTCCCTTAACCGGATGGTCAAGCGGCGCCTTGAGGGTCACCTCATAGCTCCAGTCGCCCTTGGAGCTACCGGTAGGCGCGGTCAACTTGACATCAATAACCGCCTTGTAGTCCGCACCGCCTTGCATGCCGGTATAACCTGTCAACACCTTGGTAGTGGCATTCCAACTCCACTGAACCACAGCGCCACCGGAAGTCAAAGCGGTGGAAGGTGCACTCAGAGCAACGTTTAGTGTGTCCTGACTATCTACATCCCCAACCGTGATCTTACCGCTAGCTACCACACTATCAGTGCTGTCGCTGTTGCCCACAGTATCCTTAATACCACCGGAAAGCCCCTCTTCTGAGACGACAGCCCCGTTGGAGATGGTCAGCGTCGGCAGGTCGTTTACCGCATCCACCCTGATGGTCACGGTTGCAGGGCTCGCATCCACGGCGCCATCGTTGTCCACCGCCGCATAATTGAAGCTGGCGTTACCGTTCCAGTTGGCATTGGGGGTGAAGGTGAGCTTGCCGGCGTCCGCCACCGCAATGCTCTGATCCACCGTCACAGCCACCCCGTTCAGATAGAGGATGCCGTTGGCAGGCAGGCTCTTGATGGTGAAACTCACCACGTTGCCATCGATGTCGCTGCCACTGAGGGTCGGAATGGCGATGCTGGCGGCATCTTCCTGACCGTTTGCCTGCTTGTTCGCCGTCTCCGGCGCTTCATTCAGGATCTGCGCGTTGTCGCTGCCCGGCAGGGAGACGTTGCCCGCCTTGTCGGTCTGGGTCGCCGTCACCGTCAACGACTTGCCGTTGGCCGGGGTCGTTTCCGTCCAGCTGATGGCGCCATTCTGATAGCCGTAGCTCTTGCCATTGCTTGCCAGCAGGGTGCCATCAGCCTTGAGCGTCAACTGGACAGTGCTGTTCACCCCACCATTGTTGATGGTCAGCGTCACCTTTCCGCCCGCAACCAGGTCTGCGTGATTGATCCCGGCGCGTACCTGGATCTGATCATTGCCAATCTCGGCCTTAGTCAGCATCTGGTCGTTGTTGGCATCGTCCACGATAACCACGGTCGGGGCATTGGGGGCCAGGGTGTCGATCGCGGTGTCGTCACTGCCGCCAG
>NZ_LYSQ01000041.1:0-21377 GCF_001728955.1 Aeromonas sp. DNP9
GGCGGTGATGATGGCGATGGATTATTTAGTTGCCAGCTTTCTCACCAAACAATATCGCAACATACTTTCTGAAATGGAATGTTCTGACTTCTGCTTTTGCTGTAGACGCCAGCATGGCACCGTTAGATACTGCGATTCATAACAAGAAAGGCTAACTTGCATTCAATCCCTATTGAGGGGATGCAAGAGGTCGTACATTAAAATTGGCTTGAACAAACATCATTGCTCTGCGTTAACACGGGAAGTGTGGCAGATGATGCTGATAAAAAATCCTCATCACATATATCATTTCTAATTTTTACGGTCGTGACGCTGCTATCCCAATATTAGCGGCGCCATATCTGGCAGTCAAAATTTGATGATGTTATTGGCAGCACCAGCAAGGTAGTTTAAATGGTTAATTACAAAACGATCATTATCGTCTGCTTGACGGTTGTTAACTGTGGTTGTGCCAAACAGGTTGTCGATGTCAATGCCGCCCAGGCATTTACACTCGGTAACGAAAATAGTGTCAGTGCGACTGAGGTCACCAGCCACTTCTTCTTTTCAGATATTGATATTGGCCTGAACGAGCCTATAGACGCTGCGGCTATTTGTCACGGTGCCGAAAATGTTGTCAGGATCGAAACAGAACAATCCTGGCTTAATTCATTGGCCAGCGGGATTACCTACGGGGTTTATACTCCTCGAGAAGCCAGGGTTTATTGTTCCAAAAAATAATAGCGAGAAATTTTCTGATGATGGATAGTCATAAATGGGTATTGTTGGGGGCTTGCATGGCCACCCTGTCTGGTTGTGGTGGCTCAGATGATAACAAATCAACCACAGCGACCAGCGTTGCTCCTGTTCCCCATGTTGCAACAACACTTAAAGCAGGCATTGTGCTACCGCAGCCAGGGATTTACCAAGCGACGCTGCTTACACGCGATGATCCGCACCAGACATTGGTTAATTTCGCCGGCTTGGCAATCGTTTATCCACAACGTGATGCGCAGCTGCGTTGGGATATCTGGGTCGATGATGGCGCCGTGGCTACCTGGTGGCTTGGTCAGGCCGGAATGCAGTCCGATAGCACAGAGCCATCTACCCTGACGTTGACGCGCATTAGCAGAAATAAAGTGGCAGACAGTGCTGTTTTGACGCGGGATGATTCAGGAGCGCTGCTCGTGCCATCGAATTACCAGAGGCAAAGCAGAGTCCCCAATCAGGTCATGATCAAAACCATGCCCGTCATCAATGCAGAGGGTGAGCGAGTAAGATATTCTGCATTTGATCTTTCGAGTACCGGAATTACGGCATATCACAATTGGAATGGCCAGGTTGGCATTACAAAAGTTAACACAACGGATATTAAGTCAGAGACATGGTTGAACGGAAATGGCTTGGCAACCGATATGTTAGGTAATACCGAATTGACTAATAACGATGGCAAGTTGAGTGTCGTCATGGAACTGCCGTCAGCAGGTTGCACATTATTCGGTGAGGGAAAGGAAGAGAGCAATCACGCATTGAACAAGCTTACTTTTACCGGATTCGAGAAATGCAAGTTCGTTGAATATAATGATGCCAACTGGAGCCAGAGTGACTATAAAAATACGGCGGGTTTGGCACAGGTAAAAAACACGGCTGCCGCATATATTGCCGAGTTTAACGATGCAAGTAACAAGAACACATTAGTTATCGGATTTCCCGATTTGGATGGGGTCATATTTACTCTGAAAAAGGGATAAACATCCAGTCAGTCATATTCCATGGGGCGCAATAGCGCCTCATGGAATTTTTATCCGTTCTATTGCCGATTGATAACGGTGTTTCTGTCGCTCATCAGGCTACCTGCACGTCAGCGAGTTGTCAGATCCGTTGCAGGGGGCTCTTTCTGTGAACAATCTTGTTGGTCAGAATAGCTGACGGATCAGCGGAAGTGATTACCCATATCGTTTATTCTGCCAAGAGAGGTGTGACTCTTTCACTATCGGAGAGGTCGTATCTGTTGTTGAATGGGGCGGGAGTGGTCATTTACCGTGCCACTGACTGCATGGCGAATGGGGCGCCCGGAGTAATCATGTCGCAAGAGGTTGTATGCGAGCACTGAGTGAACTCGATTTGAACCTGCTGGTGGTGTTCAAATATCTGATGGCCGAACGCAGCGCCGCAGGTGCGGCTACGCTGCTCGGTGTCACGCCTTCCACTGTGAGCAAGTCGCTTGCCAAATTACGGGAGTGGTTTGGCGATCCGCTGTTTGTGCGGGGACGCAAAGAGTTGCAACCCACTAATCTGGCTTTTGCCCTGGAAGAAGAGCTGAAAGTCTGGTTTCCCCTTACCGAACGGATCGCCTCACTCAATAGCGAAGCGATCCCCGATGGCGCCCGCTTCAGTCTGGTGATGCAATCCCCGTTCTACAACAGCTTGCTCAGTGATTTGCCGATGGCCATCCATGAGAAGTATCCCAACTCTGTGGTCAAAATGCTGGGATGGAACCGCAACTCTCTCAATGACGTTGTCAACGGTGATGCGGATCTGGGGGTCTGTGTCCGCGAGAGTTATAGCCGTTCTCAGCTCAAGCTCAGTAATCTGCCCTATTACATCGATCATGAAGTGCTGTTTTGCGATCGGCCTGTGGTCTTCCTGCGCAAGGATCACCCCTTGCTCGAGCAGAAGTGGTCAATGGAGAATTTTCTCAATTGCCCTCATAGCAGTGTGGTGCTGGAGGTCAAGGAGACCTGGGGGCTGGATCTGCTGCTGGAGGATGAGGGGCTGATCCGTAAAGTCCCGGTCATGGTATCCAGCTTTGAGCAGTCATTGCACATTGCATCCCAGCCCGACAACAATCTGATCGCGGTCGCCCCCTCTTATTGCGCCGGACATGCAGCGAAATATCATCCCAATCTGATCACCAGACCACTGCCCCTGTCTGAAGCGCTCTATCAGCAACTGGAGCTCACTTTTATCCTGCTGTGGCATAAGCGTCACAATCAGGACGCCAAGGTGTTGTGGCTGCTCAATGAGATACGACGGCTCTATCACCGGGAGTCGATGCCCGTGGGCCGTCAATAAGGCGAACCGACCGGAGCCGAGGCTGATCAATCACAGGCGTAATGAGGGGATAATGCGAGACAAGGCAAGGGCGGCGACCCTTGCCTTGCTGTTGATGGTCTAGTTGTACTGCTCTTCCATCCAGGCTTCGACGATCAGCTGCGCCGATACCCCGTCCACGCTGCCTTTTTCCAGCGCGCGATAGCCGCCTCGCTCAAACAGGCGGGCGCGGGCATCTGTGGTGGTGAGTCGCTCATCCTTGAACTCCACCGGCTTGCCGAAACGGCCATGCAGCCGGTTGCCGAATTTGCGGGCTCGTACTGTTATCTCCTGATCGGTGCCATCCATGTTCAGCGGCAGGCCGACCACCAGCAGGTCCGGTTGCCACTCCTTGAGCAGCTTCTCAATCTCGTCCCAGTTGGGGATGCCGTCGTTGGCCTTGAGGGCGCGCAGAGGCTGGGCTGTGCCAGTCAGCTCCTGACCGATGGCGACGCCAATGCTCTTGGTGCCATAGTCAAAGCCCATGATGCTGCGTGATGACATAACTGATAAATCCTCGAAATAGAGAGCGGAGCGGGCCAGCCGATCAGCTGTGGCCGATATCGCTGGAGAGGTGAACCGGGTTCACCCCTATGCTGGCGGCAGCTTGCTGCCAACGTTTGTGAATGGGGGTCTTGAACACCAGAGCCGGATTGGGGGGGATCACCAGCCAGGCGCCATCCACCAGCTCCTGTTCCAGCTGCCCTGCGCTCCAGCCGGCATAGCCAAGGGCCACCAGCCAATGGGCAGGAGCCTCGCTCGTACCCAGGGTTTCCAGAATATCCTTGGAGGTGGTCACCATCATCTCATCCCCCACCTGCAGGGTGGAGTTGAAACCGGGGCGGAAGCTGTGCAGCACGAAGCCGCGATCGGCGTGAACCGGCCCCCCTTGCAGCACCGGCTGCTTGAGCTCCGGGTTGTTGGGCGGGTTGAGCTGGAGCTGGGTCAGCATGGTTTCCAGCGACATCTCCACCGGAATGTTGACGACCAGTCCCATGGCGCCCTCTTCGTTGTGTTCGCACAGATAGACCAGCGAGCGCTCGAAGTAGGGATCCGTCAGGCTTGGCATGGCAAGCAGGAAGTGATTTTGCAGTGTTTGCATAGAGGCCAAATAGTGCAAAGGTATTTGAGGTCAATTATGGCAGTTGATCCCCATGGGAAAAACCGCTTTTTGGGCTGGGCGAGATCCCGCTCCTTTCCGGATTGCCTTTAAACAGAGAGGGTGGCGCCGGGCCACCCTCTCTGTTTCCGGGCTTGTCGGGGGCGGTTACCCCTGAACAGGCCGGTTAGCCTGCCAGGTGATTACTGGGCCAGCCGACGCTCGATGGCATCCATCAGCATGCCGGTGATATGCACGTCGAAGGCCGCTTCAATCTCGCGAATGCAGGTCGGGCTGGTGACGTTAATCTCGGTCAGGCGATCGCCGATGATGTCGAGGCCGACGAAGATGAGGCCTTTCTCTTTTAACGTCGGGCCCACCGCGCGGGCGATGGCCCAGTCGGCCTCGCTCAGGGGGCGCGCTTCACCACGGCCACCGGCCGCCAGATTGCCACGGGTCTCACCTTGCGCCGGAATACGGGCGAGGCAGTAGGGAACCGGTTCACCATCCACCACCAGCACCCGCTTGTCGCCATCCTTGATGGCGGGCAGATAGGTCTGCGCCATGCAGTACTGGCTGCCGTGGGCGGTCAGGGTCTCGATAATCACGCCGACGTTGGCGTCATCTTCCTTCATGCGGAAGATGGAGGCGCCGCCCATGCCATCCAGCGGCTTGAGGATCACGTCCTTATGCTTCGCGTGGAAGGCGCGCAGCTTGTCGGCACGGCGGGTCACCAGCGTGGTCGGGGTGTGCTCGGCAAACCAGGCGGTGTAGAGCTTCTCGTTGGCGTCGCGCAGGCTCTGCGGCTTGTTGACGATAAGGCAACCCTCATCCTCGGCCCGCTCCAGCATGTAGGTGGCGTAGATAAATTCGGTGTCGAACGGCGGATCCTTGCGCATCAGGATCACATCGAGGTTGGAGAGGGGCTGATCCACTACCTCGCCCAGGCTGTACCAGTCGGCATAGTCATATTTGACGGTCAGCGGGCGCATGGTGCCAAAGGCGCGACCGGCTTCCATGTAGAGATCCTTCATCTCCAGATAGAACAGCTCATAGCCGCGCTTTTGCGCCTCTTCGAGCATGGCAAAGCTGGAATCTTTCTTGATGTTGATGGCCGAGATGGGGTCCATCACGATGCCGAGTTTAATGGTCATCCGCTGTTCCTTTTTAATGGCTCGATAGGGTTGTAGGGTCGATTAGCGCAGCGTAATCGCCCGCTTGAGGCTGCGTCGATGCATGATGTGGCCGATAGTATCAAGCGAGATCGCCAAAACGGCACTGCAGCGCAGTGATCGCCGTCAGGGCGGCGGTTTCGGTGCGCAGCACCCGCGGCCCCAGCAGCATCTCTTTGAAATCTTCCTGCACGGTACGGGCGATCTCGTCGCTCGACAAGCCCCCTTCCGGGCCAATCAGCAGGCGCACGCCGTGCTCGGGAACGGGCAGGGTGTTGATGCTGTACTCGGCGCGCGGGTGCAGGTTGAGCTTGAGCTCTTTGGTCTCTTCCGCCAGCCAGGCGTCCAGCTCCATCGGCATGCGCACCTCTGGCACCACGTTGCGGCCGCACTGTTCGCAGGCGCTGATCACCACCTTCTGCCACTGTTCGCGCTTCTTCTCCAAGCGGTCGGCCGGCAGCTTGACGCCGCAGCGCTCGGAGAAGAGCGGGGTGATGCAGGTGACGCCCAGCTCCACCGATTTCTGGATGGTGAAGTCCATCTTGTCGCCACGGCTGATCACCTGACCGAGGTGGATGGCCAGCGGTGACTCTACTGACTGGACGTCGCAGCGGTCGATGGTCACTTCCACCGACTTCTTGCCGACGCTGGCGATGGTGGCGGGATATTGATTGCCATCGCCGTTGAACAGCTCGAGCTGCTGGCCCGGCTGCATGCGCAGTACCCGGCCGATATGGTTGGCGCCGTCTTCCGACAGGGCGATGGTCTGGCCAACTTGCAAGGTGGCCGGTTCATAGATACGTGGAATGCGCATGGCTGCTTGTCAGTCTCTTGCTTGGAAACCCTTCATATCCTGCTGCGAGGCGGCGAGCAAGGCTCACGCTGCGGTGAAGAAGGGTTTCATGATAGGAGGGGCGATCCCCTCCCTGGTCAAATGGGGTTATTGGCACTGCTTTTCAATATAGGGATTGGTATTGCCCTGCAGCTTGCCGATGCGGCGGTTGCGCTCGCACTCCCAGCCCTCTGCCGGGTACTGGCGATCCCAGCCTTCAAACAGTTTACGCTGTTGCGCTGCCAGACGCAGCCCATACTGTTGGCTCATGTAGAGGTAGGCGCGGGCAATCTGGCCCCGTACCGGCCCCTTGGGCGGCTGCACCCGACGATCCTTGAAATCCACCAGCATCTGGCACTGGCCGTACTGATCCGGCTTGCCGTTCCAGTCGGAGAAGCGGTAGTTGGCCCGATCGCCGTTCACCTCGCCAATGGCGGGGAAGAGGTTGTGCATGTCCCCCTCCATCTTGTTGAACTCGGGGCTCGCTTTTTCGCAGTTCTTGCGACCGCCATCCTGCCAGCATTGCAGCTGGTGGCCGAACTCCCAGGCGGGGACCACGTGTTCCCACTCGATGCGGGCGGCGCGCTTGGCCTGCTTGCGTGGCTCATAGCCGCAACTGGCGAGATCCGGGCTCATTTTCTTGCCCTGATAGTCGATGTCGCAGCCGCAGTAGAAGGTGGTGACCGCAGGCTGGCTGCGATAGAGCTTGACCAGATCCTGCTTGGCTTCGCGAAAGGTCTGGGCGTGCAGAGGCGCGCTGAACAGCGGCAAACCGGCCAGCAGGGTCAGGGCGAGGGAGGAGATGAAACGCATGGGATTCCTTGCAAACGGGATGATTGACGAACGATGGCGGGCACCCTACCACAAGAGCGCGACACCGGCTGGCTTACTGTTCGGGCTCCGGCCGTTCCCGCTCCAGCGGCTGCTTGCAGCGGCGGCAGTGATAGCGGGCCTCGCCGCGCACCACCTTGTTGTGGCGGCGAACCGACAGCTGATGCTGCTGGCAGAGGCAGCGATAGGGGATGGTGCGCTGGGCCAGAACTGCCAGATCGAAGCTGTGGGTGGTTCTGGGCTCAAGGCCGAACACCTCCCGCATCACCGACTGCCACTGCTTGCCGTGGGGTAAGACCCTGTTTTTGCCGCGTCCTTCCCCCCACAGTGCATAGACCAGCAGATGGGCCACCTCGTGGGGCACTACCTCGGCCAGAAACGCCTGCTGGTTGGCCTGACAGAGGGCGGGATTGAAGCGCAGCTCCCAGGTTTGCAGCCGCGCCGATCCCGCCGCCCGACCGCGCATGTTGCAATGGACTTGCGGGCGGGGGAAGGTGCGGCCAAGGCGCGCTTCGGCCTGCACAAAGCAGGCGTCGACGCGTGCGAGCAGCTGCTGGTGCAGGGCGGGATCGAGGCGGGTAGGGGTGGCAGACATCGGGGTCTCGTCAAATGGCGGATAAGCAAAAGGGGAGCCAGGCTCCCCTTTTATCACAACAGCGAGCCTTACAGGCCAGCGGCGGAACGCAGCAGTTCGGCCTTGTCGGTCTGCTCCCACGGGAACTCGTCACGACCAAAGTGACCGTAGGCAGCGGTAGCCTGGTAGATCGGGCGCTTCAGATCCAGCATCTGGATCAGGCCATACGGGCGCAGTTCGAAGTGCTCGCGCACCAGCTTGACCAGCAGCTCTTCGGCGACCTTGGCAGTGCCGAAGGTCTCGACGCTGATGGAGGTCGGCTCGGCCACGCCGATGGCGTAGGAGATCTGGATTTCACAGCGATCGGCCAGACCGGCGGCAACGATGTTTTTGGCAACGTAGCGTGCGGCGTAGGCAGCGGAGCGGTCAACCTTGGACGGATCCTTGCCGGAGAAGGCGCCACCACCGTGACGAGCCATGCCGCCGTAGGTGTCGACGATGATCTTGCGACCGGTAAGACCGCAGTCACCCATCGGGCCGCCGATAACGAAACGGCCGGTCGGGTTGATGAAGTATTTGGTGTCCTTGTTGACCCACTCGGCCGGCAGCACCGGCTTGATGATCTCTTCGCGTACCGCTTCAACCAGATCTTTGTGGCTGATGGATTCGGCGTGCTGGGTAGACAGCACCACGGCATCGACACCGATGATCTTGCCTGCGTCGTCGTAGGCGAAGGTCAGCTGGCTCTTGGCATCCGGACGCAGCCACGGCAGGGTGCCATTCTTGCGCACTTCAGCCTGACGCTTTACCAGCAGGTGAGAGTAGGTGATGGGGGCTGGCATCAGCACGTCGGTTTCGTTGGTGGCGTAGCCGAACATCAGGCCCTGGTCGCCAGCGCCCTGCTCCAGCGGATCGCTGCGGTCAACACCCTGGTTGATGTCCGGGGACTGCTTGCCGATGGCGTTCAGCACGGCGCAGGAGTCAGCATCGAAGCCCATGTCGGAGTGGGTGTAGCCGATTTCACGTACGGTATCACGCACGATCTCTTCGATATCAACCCAGGCAGAGGTGGTTACTTCGCCGGCCACCATGACCATACCGGTCTTGACCAGGGTCTCGCAGGCAACACGGGCCTTGGTATCTTGCTTGAGGATGGCGTCCAGTACCGCATCGGAGATCTGGTCCGCAATCTTGTCGGGATGGCCTTCGGAGACCGACTCGGAAGTAAACAGCTTTGCCATGATTTTAATCTCAGCTTGTATGGGTTATCGCCACGGCAATAACCGGATGAATGGGATGGTGTAGAGGTATCTACATCTGGACGTCTATTTTAATTAGCGCCCCCCGTGATTGCCAGCACTATTTTGTCGCGCAGTGTCCAATGGGTCACAAGCGGTGCTCTCCTATCCCGAAAGGGATGGAAATCAAACGTTTTTCTCTGGTTGCTTTGGTCAATAGAGGGCAAGAAAAGCGATTGTCCTCCCAAAGCCACTTTATTCATCCAGATAATATTTGCACGCCGCGCGCCCTGCTGGGACAATAACGCGCCTTAATCTTGGCCATCAAATGAAGCAATCGCAGGAGATTCAGATGCCTTCTCGTAAAGAGCTTGCCAATGCCATTCGTGCATTGAGTATGGATGCCGTTCAAAAAGCCAACTCCGGTCACCCGGGCGCCCCCATGGGAATGGCGGATATCGCCGAAGTGCTGTGGCGTAGCCACCTCAGACATAACCCGAACAACCCCAAGTGGGCCGACCGCGACCGTTTCATTCTCTCCAACGGCCACGGCTCCATGCTGCTGTACTCCCTGCTGCACCTCTCCGGTTATGACCTCTCCATCGACGATCTGAAAAACTTCCGCCAACTGCACTCTCGCACCCCGGGTCACCCGGAGTACGGCTATGCACCGGGCGTGGAAACCACCACTGGCCCGCTGGGTCAGGGCATCACCAACGCCGTTGGTATGGCGATCGCCGAGAAAGCCATGGCTGAGCAGTTCAACCAGCCGGGCCACGACATCGTTGACCACTACACCTATGCCTTTATGGGCGACGGCTGCCTGATGGAAGGTATCTCCCACGAAGCGTGCTCCCTGGCAGGTACCCTGCAACTGGGCAAACTGATCGCGTTCTGGGATGACAACGGTATCTCCATCGACGGTCACGTAGAAGGCTGGTTCACCGACGACACCGTCAAGCGTTTTGAAGCCTACGGCTGGCACGTTATCCCGGCTGTTGACGGTCACAGCCCGGAAGCCATCAATGCCGCCATCGAAGCCGCTAAGGCCGAGACAGGCAAGCCGACTCTGATCTGCTGCCGCACCATCATCGGTTACGGTTCCCCGAACAAGTCCGGTTCCCACGACTGCCACGGCTCACCGCTGGGCAACGACGAGATCGCCGCTGCTCGCGCCTTCCTGAAGTGGGACCACGCGCCGTTCGTTATCCCGGCCGATATCGCTGCCGAGTGGAACGCTCAGGAGAAGGGGGCTGCACTGGAAGCTGACTGGGCTGCCAAGTTCGCCGCCTATGAAGCCGCTCACCCGACGCTGGCTGCCGAATTCAAGCGCCGCACCGCTGGTGAACTGCCGGCCAACTGGGCTGCCGAATCCGCCAAGATCATCGAAACCCTGCAAGCCAACCCGGCCAAGATTGCGACCCGTAAAGCGTCCCAAAACGCACTGGAAGCGTTCGGCAAGCTGCTGCCGGAATTCATGGGTGGCTCCGCTGACCTGGCGCCGTCCAACCTGACCATGTGGTCTGGCTCCAAGTCCCTGACCAACGACGATGCCTCCGGCAACTACATCCACTACGGTGTCCGCGAGTTCGGCATGTCCGCCATCATGAACGGTATTGCCCTGCACGGTGGTTTCATCCCCTACGGCGCCACCTTCCTGATGTTCATGGAGTATGCCCGTAACGCCCTGCGCATGGCCGCTCTGATGAAGCAGCGTTCCATCTTCGTTTATACCCACGACTCCATCGGTCTGGGTGAAGATGGCCCGACTCACCAGCCGGTTGAGCAGATCGCCTCCCTGCGTCTGACTCCGAACATGAGCACCTGGCGTCCGTGTGACCAGGTTGAATCTGCCATCGCCTGGAAACACGCCATCGAGCGTACCGACGGCCCGACCTCTCTGATCTTCTCTCGTCAGAACCTGGCCCAGATGGATCGTACTGCCCAGCAGCTGGCCGACACCGCCAAGGGTGGTTACGTGCTGAAGGATTGCGCCGGTACTCCGGAGCTGATCCTGATCGCCACCGGTTCCGAAGTGGAACTGGCCGTTGCCGCTTACGAGCAGCTGACTGCCAAGGGCCGTGCCGTGCGCGTGGTCTCTCTGCCGTCTACCGACGTGTTCGACGCTCAATCTGCCGAGTACAAAGAGTCTGTCCTGCCATCTTCCGTCACCAAGCGTGTGGCCATCGAAGCGGGCATCGCTGACTACTGGTACAAGTACGTCGGTTTCGGCGGCAAGATCATCGGTATGACCACCTTTGGTGAGTCCGCACCGGCCGAGCTGCTGTTCAAGGAATTCGGCTTTACCGTGGAAAACGTGGTTGCGACCGCTGAATCCCTGTAATCCCTGATTGCTTTGTATAGAACTGAAAAGCGCCTCCCTTGGGAGGCGCTTTTTTATTAATAGTTAAAATATTTATTTTCTACATGACTAGCCAATCTATTTTTAGCTGCATGTATATAAAAATTTATTGTTATTTTTAAATAACTAATTGTTCCAGTAGGTACTAAAGTTATTCTTTTTTGCAAATTTTTAATGGATTTTTTTTAATTCGTTTTTAACTGATCTCATTGTACTTTTATGTGGGTTTAATTTTTGTTTTGAAAAGGTTATAATAACGTCACTTTGTTTGTGGTGGATATATTATGGACCAAGCTGGTGGCGCTGAAATAATTACCTTTAGCTTTACATTGATCGAGGTTATATCACTTATTACGGGTGTAGCCTCTCTTGTATTAGGTGGGTTTGCGATTTGGCTAACATTGCACCTAAAAAAAGAGTCTGATAGCGTTAACAAGGAAACAAAAGAGCTTTTGATGGATATTCGTGTTGATGCGAAATCTGTTACAAGAGGGGTAATGAGTGAAATGGAAAAATGGGGTGATTTAGGGCGGACGGTTCTAACATCAACTTCAGATAAACACTTGTTTGGTGGTGTTGATGGAAGAGATACACCGCACTCAGCTAAAAGTCATGAAAAAGTATCAACTTCTCAAGTTAGGGGTGATTCATAATGGCAAATAATTTATTCATATCTTATGATTTATATGCTCCAAATCAAGACTATACAAGTTTGATTGATGAAATTAAATCATTAGGCGATTGGGCTTCCGTACAGCGATCATTATGGTACGTTAACTCTACTCTATCAGCTGAAGAGGCAGCGAAAAGACTTCGTGTTAAGATGGACTCTAATGATTCACTTGTTGTTATTAATACCGTGAACAATGAAGCATATTGGTATAACTTATCTGATGAAGTGGCAAAACATATCCAAAATTTTTGGAATCGATAAGATATTATGATTTTTATATGGCATGAAATCGTAGGTTCGATTAGCGAAGCGTAATCGGACGTTCGCGTTCTTTTAGACGGTGCCATAAAAATAATGCCCTTCCTGTTACCTAAAAAAGAGACCGGCATATAGCCGGTCTCTTTTTTATTTCCCGCAACATTACACCTGCGGCGGGGTGCTTTCCGCGTTGGACATCACCACATCAATTTGCACCAGGGCACCTGCGGGCAGTTCGCTGACTCCGAATACGGTGCGGGCAGGCAGATAACCCGGGAAATATTTGGTGTAGACGGCGTTGACCGCATCCAGATCGGCGATATTGGCGAGCTGGATATTGATCTTGACTATATCGTCCATCACATGGCCGATGCTCTCCACAATCGCCTTGATATTGCTCAGGCACTGGGTGGTCTGCTCCTTGATGCAGCCAGCCAGAATCTTGCCGGTGGCGGGGTCTATCGGCAGTTGGGCAGAGAGATGGTTGTAGTGGGAGAAGGCGACGGTCTGGGTGTGCAGCGGGCTGCTCGGTGCCTTGTCGGTATTGCGGGCACGGATCACCAGATTGTGACGATCTTCCACCAGTTGCGGCGGGGTGCCGTCACCGTGGGAGATGACCGCATCCATCTGCACTAGCGCCCCCATGGGCAGGGCGGCGGCACTGACCACAGAGCGGGCAGGCAGATAGGCCACGGCGCGGGCGATGGCGGAGTCGGGGAAGAAGGTGGTGTAGACCTCGTTGACGGCTTCCAGATCGGCCAGATCGGTCAGATAGACGGTGACCTTGACGATATCGTCAAACGGCACGTCGATGCTCTCCAGCACCGCCTTGATATTGCGCAGGCACTGGCCCGCCTGCTCCTTGATGCCACCGGCAACCAGCAGGCCCGAGGCCGCATCGACCGGCAGCTGGGCGCCGATATTGTTGTAGTGGGAGAAGGCCACGGTGTGGGTCGAGAGCGGATTGTGCGGCGCCTTGTCACTGTTACGGGCCAGTTTAACCAGCGGGCAAGGATCTTGCGGGAAGGTACCTTCGCCGTTGGAGATGATGGCATCGATCTGCACCAGCGCGCCCAGCGGCAAGGCGGCGACGGCGAGGGTGGTGCGGGTCGGCAGATAGCCCGGGAAGAATTCGCGATAGACGGCGTTGACCGCCTCCAGATCCGCCATCTCTTTCAGGAAGATGGTCGCTTTGACCATATCGTCCATCACATGGCCGATGCTCTCGATGATCGCTTTGAGGTTGCTCAGGCACTGTCTGGCCTGCGCGGTGACATCGCCACTCACCATCTTGCCGGTGGCGGGATCGACCGGCAGCTGGGCGGAGATATTGTTGTAATGGGAGAACGCCACCGTTTGGGTGCAGGGGCCCAGATCCTGGGGTGCATGGGGGGTATTTCTTGCCGACTTGATGATGGTGCCACTCATAGATATGCCTCTTTTTAATATTTGTTGTTCATTCAGGTACAGGTTTACCCCATCTTGTTGTGCGCCACGGCCACTGTGCCAGCGGCGGCATCCCCGGTTATTATTTGTGATCCACTCAATTACTGAGAGGAATAAGGGAGAAGAGGACAGGGTAGATATTTCAGACGCTGCGATTCTATGAGTGGCTATCAGGGGTTGCAAACCGCTGATTGCATTTCTATGAGATGGCTCAATGGGCGCAAATTTAATCATATTGCTATTCAATTCACCCGAAATCGTAGCCAACTTGTGCGCAAATGGTGCCGAACCGGCGGACAGCCTTGTCCTGACTGGGTTTGCTCTCCCCCTCTTCGGGATATTGGCGTGTGAATAAAGGGTTAATATTATGCGCTGATGTGCAAATAATGCATATTATGGTGCATGGATATCTGTTTTCAGCTCTTTTAAGGGGCTATGAAAATTTCCGTGAATATGCATATCAACATTATTAAAGATACCTCTGGAATATAATTCACGGCTTTTGCATTCCTCTCTGTTAATGATAATTCCGGCATACTCGATGACGCCTTGCTGGCAGCCTAGATCTGTTATTAACGCCATAAAATTCTATGCCATGAATTTGCACGGCGGATCTGCCCCTGCTGCACAGGAGTGGGAAGCATGGCGTTGGCGTGACGGTGTGCGGGAACGGTTGCATTGGATGAGAGGTGGCGTTGGATGAGGGGCGGTGGTGGCAATTCGATTCTCTTCACGCCGGTTGCATCCTCCGATGGGGGGGGTTGCCCCACGTCGTCGTTTTTTCCACTTTTTGCGAGTTTGTCCGACCTGTCCTTTATCTGTGGCTGGTTGTGATGATTGGGATGGTTTTCAGGGCTCTAGAACAGTTCAGATGATTTCGCATGCACAAAGCTCAATATGTTGTTTTTAAAGGAAAATGAGTCAAAAAATGGATTTATCGACCGCTTTTTATGGTTTCTTGATGAAACTGTTAATTAGTGGCGTGATTGCGAGTCAGGTCGCTTTTTTAACTCGCTATTAATCGTATGATTAATAAGGTAATCAAGGAGCCCTGACGGAGAGCATCGATGCACCGGCAGGCCATTGCCCAGGATTGGCAAGCGAGATCGCGTCGCGATCATCATTACCTGACTGTGGAGGATTTATGCTGGGTTTCGTTCTGGGCGATATGTATTGTCAAACATCTGGGCAGCGGTTACCTCCTCGCCTGGGAAAGAGCTTTCCCATTCCTGCCGATTACCGACTGCGCGGCCGGGTATCAGCCGCCATCATGACCATCGAGAGCCTGCTCGATACCCCTTATCCGCAAAAGCAGTTTCGTGATCTGGTCTTTGGCGCCTTTATCGAGCGCCAGCGTCGGCTGTTTGGCGAACATGTGATTGTGGCCCGCATGGAAGGGGAGGAGGGGCTGGAGCTGTCGATTGATCTCTCGTTTGTCAGCACCGCCGTACCTGTGGGCCTGCTGGCTATCTCTGAAGAGCTGGCCCTCGCCACGGCGCCGCGTCCCAAGAAGAGCCATCCCCACTACGATGCGCTGTGCAAGGCGATCGACTGCATGGTGATGCTGATGTTTTATGGCAAGGTGATCCGCCAGCGTAATACGGTGTTGGAAAATATCGGCCATCAGTTTGGTTATCAGCCCGCGGCGACCCTGACAGCGCGCGTTGGCAAGGGGGGGGTGGATGATTACGATGCCTTCATGGTCAATATCATGACCTGTATTGCTCACTCCAACTCGCTCAAGGAGGCGCTGGAGAACGCCAGCCGGATGGGAATTCAGGAGCCCGCTTTCTTCTGCATCGTCGGGGCGATTGCCAGCACCCTGTGGGGCGTACCCAGACAGTGGGCGTATCAAGCCTCACAGCTGATCCATCGATCCCACCACCACTACATCCAGAATCTGCTTCGCTGTGAAACCCGTGCCGGGCGGCGCCATATCAATCTGGAGCCGCCAAAGCCCCCGCTGTTTGCACCGATCCGGCAACAGGTTGTGCGTCTGTTCAAGGGGGCACACTGATCCGCAGCCCCCTTGTCATCACTCAGGCGGGATAAAGGGCACCCAGCACAGCCGGACGGCTGGCGCCGGTGACGGCGGGCAGGTTGCCCGGTTTGCGGTGAACAAAGCACATGGCCAGCCAGGCAAAGGCAGCGCCTTCCACCCAGTCGGGGGCAAGGCCCAGCTCGGCAGTGCTGGCGATGCGCCATGCAGGCAGCAGGCTGGTCAGCTCCTTCAGCAAGGGAGCGTTATGGGCGCCGCCGCCGCAGACAAACAGCTCGGCTTTCGGCTGGCTGGTACCGACTGATTCGGGCCGGGCGGGCAGTTGGCGGGCGATGCTGTGGCAGGTGAGCGCCTGCAGGGTGCGCTGCACATCCACGGGGGCGTATGAAGTGCCTGCCAGCTCGCCATCGAGCCAATCGAGGGTAAACATCTCCCGTCCGGTGCTCTTGGGGGCGGGGGCGGCGAAATAGGGGTGAGCCAGCAGTTTCTCCAGCAGGGCCGGGATGGGCTTGCCACTGGCGGCCCATTTGCCACCGGCGTCATAGCTGCCGCCGTGGGGCTGATGGCGGCGATACCAGCCATCGAGCAGGGTGTTGGCCGGGCCGGTATCAAAACCATATACCCCGCCCGGATTGCCCGGCAGCACCGAGATATTGGCGATGCCGCCGAGGTTCAGTACCACCCGCAGGGCGCCGGGCTTGGCAAACAGCGCCTGATGGAAGGCGGGCACCAGCGGCGCCCCCTGACCGCTGAGGGCCATATCCATGGTGCGAAAATCGGCGATAACGTCGATGCCGGTCAGGGCGGCCTGCAGGGCGGCGTTGCCGATCTGCAGGGTAAAGCCAAGCTGGGGGCGATGGCGGATGGTTTGGCCGTGGCTGCCGATGGCGCGAATATCTTTGGGCTCAAGCTTCGCCTTGGCCAGCAGCGCGTGGGTGGCGGCGGCAAACTCTCGCGCCACCAGATTATCGGCCACCCCCATGCGGTCGATTTCGTTGTCGCCCGGGGTGCAGAGGGCATGCAACGTGCGGGCGGTCTCTTGCGGCCAGGGGTGGCAAAGCGCCGCTTCGACCCGCAGTTCATCCCCGGCGATCATCACCAGCACGGCATCAATGCCGTCCATGCTGGTTCCCGACATCAGACCGATATAGCGTTCAGCCATGTGTCTCCTTACATTGCTGCTTGAAAATGCGGTGTGCAGAGAGGGTGAAGAGGGGAACGGCTTTCATCCCATGCCACATGGCGTGGTCTTTGACATCAGACCGATATAACGCTCAACCATGGGGCATCCTCAATGCGGACCGGAAAAAGAGTGAGAGAGACAGGATAGATAAGCCCTTACTTCCGTGCCACATGCCGCTCTCGGTGTTCCATCTCATCTTATGCCTGAAAGTGGACTCATTTCAATCTGATTGCCTAGCGCGAGCTCAATAAAAGGGGCTGGCAGGGCCTTCACCCTGCCAGCCCTGATGGCTTAGTTGCCGCGACTATCCCGCTTGTTCTGGGCCAGCTGCAGCTCGGGGTTGTCGAGCTTGGCCAGTTGCGGCATCGCCAGCTTTTTGAAGTTGGCCAGCTCGCGTCCGCTCAGGGTCTCTGCCTGTGGCAGGGTGAGGGTGCGCGGGTTCTTGTGAATGCCGCCCACCACGAATTCGTAGTGCAGGTGCGGGCCGGTGACGCGACCGGTGCCACCCAGAGTGCCGATGGTCTGTCCCTGCTTCACCCGCTGCCCCTTGTTGACGGTGCGCTTGGAGAGGTGCAGGTACTTGGTCACATAGTTGCCGGCATGCTTGATAAAGACGTAGTTGCCGTTGAACTGGTTGTAACCGGCGGCCACCACGCTGCCTGAGCCCGCCGCCATGATGGGGGTTCCCACTGGCGCCACATAGTCGATGCCGTTATGGGGGCGGATCTTGCCGGTCACCGGATGGAGGCGGCGCGGGTTGAAGTTGGAGCTGATGTATTTGAAGTTGACCGGCGCACGCAGGAAGCTCTTGCGCATCGCCTTCCCTTCCGGGGTGTAGTAGTTGCCATCTTCATTGAGCACGGCGCGGTAGGCGGTGCCCTGGTTGACGAACTCCGCCGCCAGAATATCGCCGGAGGCGACCCGCTCGTCGTCGCGGAACTTGTCTTCATAGACCACCCGGAAGCTGTCCCCCGGCTGCAAGTCCTGGGCAAAGTCGATGTCCCAGCCGAAGATGGCGGCCAAGTCCATGATCTGATCTTCGGTCATCCCCGCATCCACCGCGGCGCCCCAGAAGCTGGAGCGGATCTCCCCTTTGCTCACCTGTTCGCGGGTGTCGAGGGCGATTTTGACGTTGCGGGCGACAAAGGTCTCCTCCTTGCGGCTCACCTTGAGCGCCTGCTCCAGACTGTGGGGGTAATAGAGGCTGTGCAGCTCGCCGTTCTCGGTGAGCTTGAAGGTGAGCTCCTGCCCAGGTTGCAGCATCCGCAGGGGATCGCTGCCCTCGAGCTGATCGATCAGGTGCAGATCCGTGGTGCTCAGGCCAATGCGCTGGAAGATCAGCCCCATGTTGTCGCCACGGCGCACCTTCACCTGCTTGGTGATGTAGCGCGGCTTGGGCGGGGTAACGGGCTGGGCGGCTTCGGCCGTCAGCTCGTCGTTTAGCGAGTTGTCGTTAGTCGGTTCCCGCAGGGCAATCTCGTTGCCGTTTTCATCGACCCGGGTGGCGACCGCCTGTTCGCTTGGCCAGGCAGCCAGCATCATGATCATGATGCTCAAGATCAGCACCATCTTGCGGTGCCAGTGGGGGAGTGCGTTGAAGGCGTGCCAAATAACCATGAGAAGCAGATGAAGTCGGGCAGAATGGACGGATTTTACAGCCTTTCCAATTGGCCCGCCATTCCAGTAATATGTTTGGCCCTGTGGAATCGTGATGGAGAGTCAAAAAATGTCCCAGCTCGAGGTGGCGCTAGCCGAGATCAAGCGCGGAGCGGAAGAAATTCTGGTTGAAGAAGAACTTGTCGCCAAGTTGAAGGAAGGGCGCCCGCTGCGCATCAAGTTGGGCATGGACCCGACGGCCCCCGACATTCACCTGGGTCATACCGTGATCCTCAACAAGCTGAAGACCTTCCAGGATCTGGGCCACGAGATCATCCTGCTGATCGGTGACTTCACTGCCATGGTGGGTGACCCCTCCGGCAAGAACGCCACCCGTCCGCCGCTCTCCGAAGAGGCCATCAAGCATAACGCCCTCACCTATGCGGAGCAGGCGTTCAAGATCCTCGACCCGGCCAAGACCCGCATCGAGTACAACTCGACCTGGCTGAGCGAGCTGGGTGCGACCGGCATGATCAAGCTGGCGGCCAAGCAGACCGTGGCCCGCATGATGGAGCGCGACGACTTCAAAAAGCGCTACACCGGCGGCCAATCCATCGCGATTCACGAATTCCTCTATCCGTTGCTGCAAGGCTATGACTCGGTCGCGCTGAAGGCGGACGTCGAGCTCGGCGGTACCGACCAGAAGTTCAACCTGCTGATGGGCCGTGAGCTGCAAAAAGATGCCGGCATGGCGACCCAGTGCGTGCTGATGATGCCGCTGCTGGTGGGTCTGGATGGCGTCAAGAAGATGTCCAAGTCCGCAGGCAACTACATCGGCGTCCACGACGCTCCGGGCGAGATGTTCGGCAAGATCATGTCCATCACCGACGATCTGATGTGGAACTACTACGAGCTGCTCTCCTTCCGTCCGCTGGCCGAAATCGAAGAGTTCAAGGCAGGCATCGCTGCCGGTACTCTAAACCCGCGCGATGTGAAGATCTGGCTGGCCAAAGAGATCATCGCCCGTTATCACGACGAAGCGGCGGCTGAAGCGGCCCACGAAGATTTCACCCAGCGCTTCTCCAAGAACGCCATCCCGGACGAGATGCCGGAAATCGAGCTGGCTCTGGAAGGCGAAGGTCTGGCCATTGCCAACCTGCTGAAAGAGGCCGATCTGGTGGCCACCACCTCTGAAGCGCTGCGGATGATCAAGCAGGGCGCGGTCAAGGTGGATGGCGAGAAGCTGGAAGATGGCAAGGCACTCATCGGTGCCGGTACCGCCGTCTATCAGGTCGGCAAGCGCAAGTTTGCCCGGGTGACTGTCAAATAAGCAGTACTGTTAAGTAAACCGTAGCTCCATGCGAGCCGGTCATCAGGCCTGCTCACCCTTGGTTAACAGGGCCTCCTTCGGGAGGCCTTGTTGTATCTGGGCGGCACGGATCTGGGCGATAAAGAGCCGCAGCACGGCACTGCTTGGGTGTGGCCGTGTCGCCAGACTGATGCTGGTCATCATGCCGTTGCCCTCAATGGGGTGATAACTGACCCCGAGCGGGCGCAACGCCGCCACCGAGCTGGGCACCAGAGTCACGCCAAAGCCCGCCTGCACCATGCCGACGGTAGAGATCACCTGCGGGCATTCGGGCCCCAGTATCGGCTCAAACCCCGCCTCCCGACAGAGGCCCACGATGCCGTCATAGAGCCCGGGCCCGATGGCGTGGGGAAACAGAATAAAACTCTCATCCTTCAGGCTGGCCAGTGGCAAGGGGCCCGGCTTGGCCTTGGGATGGCTGGTGGGCAGGGCGATCAGCAGCGGCTCCTGCTCTATAAGGTGGTGGGCAAAGCCCTCGCTACCGCGGCAGGGGAGCCGCAAGATGGCGGCATCCAGCCGATCGTTGCGCAGCGCCTCCACCAGTGCCGGCATGGTGCCCTCCTGCGGGCTGAGGGCCACCTCGGGGTAGCGCTCCCGATAGTCGTGCAGCAGGGTCAGCACCGCGGGGTGGAGCACGGTGGAACCGGCAAAGCCGATCCGCAGCGCCCCCTGCTCGCCCCGGGCAATCCGCTTTACCTTCAGTTTTGCCGCATCGGCCAGCGCCAGGATCTGCGCCGCATCCCGATAGAGGCTCTCGCCCGCCTCGGTCAGCTCGACACTGCGGGTCAAACGGCGCAGCAGCGGGGTGCCCAGGGTCTCCTCCAGCTTGCGGATCTGCTGGCTCAGGGGCGGCTGGGCCATGTTGAGTGATTCGGCTGCGCGGGTGAAATTCTGCTTTTCAACAACGGCCATGAAGTAGCGGAGCGTACGAAGTTCCATATCGATTGAGTCTCAAAGTCATGGGATCAGCGTATTGGTGTTGAAATGTGAACCAAGTCACCATTGGATCCGAACGCTAACAGGATTCACGGTGGAGGTGAAACCCGAATGGAACATATTGCAACATCTGACAGTGCCGGGTGCAGCTGTGCCCTCGAAGTGAGCCAGCAGTTTTCCCGCTGGCGCAGGCAGCATGATGGTGGCGAGATCTATCAGAGTTCCCTGATGAGCGCCCTGCTGGCGGGGGTCTACGAAGGGGAGACCACCATGAGCGAGCTGCTGCGCCACGGCGACTTTGGCCTCGGCACCTTCAACCACCTCGATGGCGAGCTGATCGCCTTCGAGCGGCAGATCCACCAGTTGCGCTCCGATGGCTCGGCCCGGCCCGCCCGCGCCGATCAGAAGACCCCTTTTGCGGTGATGACCCATTTTCGCCCCTGTCTGGAGCGTCGCTTCGATCACCCTCTCAGCCGTGACGAGATCCACCAGTGGGTGGATCGACTTGTGGGATCCGACAACGTCTTCGTCGCCCTGCGCCTCGACGGCCAGTTTGAGACGGCCAAGGTGCGCACCGTGCCGCGTCAGGAGCCCCCCTATCGCCCCATGCTGGAAGCCATCGAACAGCAGCCGCTGTTCCGCTTTGCCGCGGTGGCGGGAACCCTGGTGGGTTTTCGCTGCCCGCCGTTCGTGCAGGGGGTCAATGTGGCGGGTTTTCACGAACACATGATCACCGC
>NZ_LYSQ01000042.1:0-21270 GCF_001728955.1 Aeromonas sp. DNP9
AACGCCCATGCTGACTGCCACGTCACCGAGCCCCTTGGGCGCTTGCTCCAGCCGTGCATAGGTGCCGGGAATGGCGATGGGCTTGCGGATGGTGCCGTTGGTAAATTGCTCTACCGCGATATTGATATTGAGTTTTGCCAGGGCATCCTGGGTTGCGGGAAGTCGGCTAATTTCCCCCTGTGGGCTATTGACCATCAGGCTTTCACTGGCCGGATTATAAGAGAGCTTGGCATAGGCACCAGCCGGAATTATCCAGGTCAGCGCAATGGCCAGCAACATAATAAGAAACAGAATGGTAAATGCAGTAGGGAATTGTCTGCGTGGTGTGGTATTCGGCACGGCACACATAAAATGCTCCTTGATAAAGCAGGTTTGGGCTCGGCGGAATATCGGGTCGATAGGGTTTCTGCGTCATACATCCAAGGTACGCAAACCCACTGTGGATTGCGTAGTAATTGGCGAGAAATCTGGCCTGATATTGAACATCCGGTAGATTGTTTCACGTTGTAACCGTAACCCGTGCGTGGCTGGATGAACATGGCGCCATGCTCGCTTTATGGGATGGCTAACAGAATTTATTTGTCATGGATTTAACAGCTGATATGAAATAAAAGTTATTATGCAATAACTATTTCAGTTTTCGCTTAACTTGGCTTGTCTTAAATAAATGCCATGAAAATAGTGCGCACCGAAATGAATGAAATGACATATAGAGCAGCTTTGGCGGGATAATATTCCACTATCGTCATTTTTCGTTATTCGCCAAAAACAGCCTGTGAAAAAAATGGCACGTTTTCCCGTAATGAAATATTTTTTTTGCAACGAAAACAGGGAACCCCTGTTGGCAGCAGGCTGTTCCTGTCTAAGACGTTTTGCTAATACCTGCCGCCGCAGGCTCGCTGTTAGGCTGTCATCCCCATAAGAGACCAGTGACGGGCAGGATGCCCATGTCGCTTGCTGATCTCTGAATCATCCCGAAACTGCCCGTTTTGTGCCACCTGTGAGGAAGGAATCCGATGACAGTGCAGAACATCTATGAGCGCGACCTTGCCAAAACTGCCGCCAATTTTGAGGCCCTGACCCCCATCAGCTTTCTGGGGCGGGCGGAGCGGGTCTATCCCGACTATCCGGCGCTGATCCACGGCTCGCTGCGCCAGAGCTGGGGCGAGACCGCCCGCCGTTGCCGCCAGCTGGCCTCGGCTCTGCGGCTTAGCGGTATCGGGGAGGGGGATACCGTCTCCATCGTTGCGCCCAATATCCCGGCGATGTTTGAAGCCCACTTCGGGGTGCCCATGAGCGGTGCTGTGCTCAACACCATCAATACCCGGCTCGATGCCGAGTCGATGGCTTTTATCTTCCAGCATGCCCAGAGCAAGGTGGTGCTGGTGGACAGGGAGTTCGGCCCTGTGGTGCGCAAGGCGCTGGATCTGCTGGAGAGCCTACCGCTGGTCATTGCCATCGACGATCCCCTCTACCGGGAGGGGGCGCTTATCAGTGAACTGACCTATGAGGCCTTTATTGCCACCGGTAACGGCGATGAGCCTGGCTGGCTGCCGCAAGATGAGTGGCAGGCTATCTCCCTTAACTACACCTCCGGCACCACCGGCAACCCCAAGGGGGTGGTCTATCACCATCGCGGCGCCCACCTCAACGCCATCAACAATGTGCTCTCCTGGGAGCTGCCCAAACATCCCGTCTACCTCTGGACCTTGCCGATGTTTCACTGCAACGGCTGGTGCTTCCCCTGGACGCTGGCGGCCACCGCCGGGGTGAGCGTCTGCCTGCGCCATGTGCAGGCGGCCACCATTTATGAGGCGCTGCACGAGCACAAGGTGAGCCATTTTTGCGCGGCGCCCATCGTGCTCAATATGCTCAACAATGCCGATCCGGCGCTCAAGCAGGGGCTGGATCACCCCATCAAGGTGATGACCGCTGGCGCTGCGCCCCCCGCCACCGTGATCGCTGGGATGGAGGCGATGGGGATCGCAGTGACCCACGTGTATGGCCTCACCGAAACCTATGGCCCCTGCGTGTTGTGCGAACCGCAAAGAAGCTGGCAAGGTCAGGATGCCACCACGCTGTCGCGTCTCAAGGCACGGCAGGGTGTTGCGTCGCCCCTGCAGGGGGAGATGCGGGTTATCAATCCGGTCACAGGCGAGCCGGTGGCCAAGGATGGCAAAACCATGGGGGAGATAGTGCTGCGGGGTAATGTGGTGATGAAAGGCTATCTGAAAAATCCGGCGGCCAGCGCCGAGGCGATGGCGGAAGGGTGGTTTCGCAGTGGCGATCTGGCGGTATGGCACCCGGATGGTTATGTGGAGATCAAGGACAGATCCAAGGACATCATCATCTCGGGCGGGGAGAACATCTCCAGTCTGGAGGTGGAAGATGTGCTCTATCGTCATCCGGATGTAGACGAAGCGGCGGTGATCGCCATGCCGGACGAGAAGTGGGGGGAGGTACCCTGCGCCTTCGTGAAACTGAAAGAGGGGCGAGAGACTACCCAGGCGGAGCTGATCGCCTTTTGCCGTGAGCAGATGGCCCACTTCAAGGCCCCCAAACGCATCATCTTCACCCCGCTGCCGAAAACCTCGACCGGCAAGGTGCAAAAATTCGTGCTGCGCAAACAGCTGGGGTAGCGGCCTGTTAGTAAGGCGCCAGCACAAACTTTCATAGGAGGGAGATACGAGGGAGTTGGAGGGCTGCGGGCCCTCCCGTTGTATGGCTAGGGTGCCTTGCAGGCGACGCAGTTGCGGCCGCTCTGTTTAGCCTGATAGAGCATCTGATCGGCGCGGGCGTAGAGGCTCTCCATCAGCTCCCCCTCGCCATTTTCCACCAGCCCGGCACTGATGGTGATGACCAGCTCATCCCCATCGGGCAGGGGCAGCGTGCTTTGCATCACCTGCAGGCGCAGCCGTTCGGCCAGGGATGCTGCGGCCTGGAGGGTGGTGTTGGGCAGTAAAATGGCGAACTCGTCACCACCGATACGAGCCAGCACATCTTCGCTGCGCAGCACCGATTGCATCACCCTGCCCAGATGCATCAGCGCGCTATCCCCAAGGGGATGCCCGAAGCGATCGTTGATGCACTTGAACTGATCCACATCCAGCACCATCAGCACCGAGGTGAGGTGGTGGCGCATGTCCAGACTGAGGTTCTTCTCGCAGATTTCGAAAAAGAAACGGCGGTTGTAGAGACCGGTGAGGCCATCGCGCACCGACTGTTGGTGCAGCTGCTCCTTGAGCTGGTGCAGTTCGGTGATATCTGAGGAGATACCGATCAGGGTGGGGGTGCCATCCCCCAGCAGAAAGGGCACCTTGACCGACCAGTAGTAGTGCTGATTGCCTTCGGGATCGGTCAGCATCTCTTCCCCGGCTTGCAGCTCACCGGTTTCGAATACCCGGTTGTCCAGCCGCCACAGCTGGCAGGCGCTGGCAGCCGGGATCACCTCATCATCGCGCCGGTTGATGATCTGCTCGGCAGGAAGGCCCAGCAGATCGGCGACCTTTTGGTTGACGTAGAGAAAGCGGTGCAGGCTGTCCTTCATATAGATATGGGCATCCACATTGGCGAGGATGAGCTCCAGCAACTGGTGCTGCTCCGCCAGCCGCGCCTCGATCAGCTTGTGTTCGGTGATATCGGTGGAGATGCCGCACAGGCCGATCAGGTTGCCATCCTTGTCATGGATGGGCTTTTTGACGGTCCAGTAGCAGCGCTTTTCCCCGGTGGATTTGAGGTAGTTGACTTCCTCCTGGGCGATGGCGACTTGCTGCTCCAGTACCAACCGGTCGTTGCGTTGAATGGTGTCGGAGAATTCGAGATCAAAAAAGGCCCGATCATCCTGCCCCTGCAACTCGGCGAGGGTGCAGCCAAAGAGATCCAGCACCGCCTGATTGGCATAGGTGTAACGGCCCGCCAGATCCTTGGTAAACATGTAGGCGTCCGTCTCGTTGAAGATGGCTTTGAGGTGATCCAGCTCATGCTGTAACTGGATAGAGAAGGGTTCATCCTTCATGGGGTTAACCATCCTTGGTCAATGGAGTCGTTGTATACCGCGCTAATATATGTACCAACGGTTTAAATTAAGCACTGAACAGGCCATATTTCGTGTTTATTTCCGCAAGTTCTGCGCCATGTCACACGATTGTCATTGTTGGTGTGGTCAAAGGAAATCAACTGAGTCCGTGGCTATGCAGATAACCGTCCCACCTATATCGGCCCGGCATCGTGGGCCAGCAGCAGAGCAATTGCACGGCAGTCAAATACGCCAGCCCGAGCGGCAGAAAGGGCAACAAACAGGTCTTTAATCAAACTATTTTCACTGTGCCCCTGATATCATCTTCAGCAACGCAATATGGAGAGATTCGAGATGGCAGTGGCACCGTTTAATTGGGATGACGCAGTTCAGTGGGACGGGCCGGGGGCTATTGCGGGTAGCGAAGAGATCTTGAGTGCCGATCGGCTGGAGCGCGCCCGCTATGCAGAGTTTCTGACCAACTACCTGGCCGCCGAAGGCAAGCAGCGCAACTATGTGCTCAACCTCAATGCCGAATGGGGGGCGGGTAAAACCTGGTTTATCAAGCGCTGGTATATGGAGCTGAAAGCGCACTATCCCACTGTCTATATCGATGCCTGGCAGCAGGACTTTTCCGATGACCCCTTATTGACGGTGATTTCGTCGATCATCGAGCAATTGAAAGATGCAACAGGAAATAAGGTTGCAATACCTGATGGCATCAAGTCCAAGCTATTGGGGTTGCTAAAGGTGGGCGGAAAATTGGTACTCAAGTCAGCCATTAAAAAAGCTGGACTTGAAGATGGTGACTTTTCTATGGAAGGCGAAGATGCAGATAAGCTGGTTGATACGCTTTGTAGCAATCACAAAGAGCGTTATGAATCTATCCAGTATCTTAAACAAGAGATCCGGCAATGGGTTGAGGGAGCTGTTGGTTTAAGTGAAGGAGAACTGGACTATCCCGCATTTATTTTGATTGATGAGCTTGATCGTTGTCGTCCCTCTTATGCGGTAGAAATGCTGGAGACCATCAAACATATTTTTGATATTCCCGGGGTGGTGTTTGTACTTGCAACCGATACCGAGCAGTTACAGCATGCCATCAAGGTCATTTATGGCGATGGTTTCGATGCAGAAAGCTATCTTGGACGATTTTTCCATAGACGATTTACGTTAGGCAGTATCTCTCGGCGAGAGTTTATTCAGCAGGCAATTGTAGATAAAAAAATGCATTTTGAGCATGTCAATGTATGGCCAGAGGTCACTGATAGCAAAGTTTTAGTAAATATATTGACAGCTGTTTGTGATCATTTTTCATTGAGCTTAAGAAAAACAGAGCAAGTGTTGGATAGAACGATTGCTTCCACCATTCATTACGAGGGCAGTACGTTAAATCTGATTTTCCTTGTTTACCTGTTTTCTCTGTGCGAGAAAAGCAATGAAGATTATCGCGCTGTAGCAGATGGAAAAATACCTACGGAAGATAATAATCCTAAGTTAAAAGGATTCAGTATGCTCATGAGTGAATATAAGGAACAGATTTTTCCATGCATTGTGAAAGCGCAAAGTTCAATCGGCACATATATAAGCACTGAAAATAATTTTAGTCCATATGAAAGTACAAATAGATATCGTAATCCTTTTAAGGATAAAGAGTATGGCGTATCTCTTCGGCGTATCTTGTCTATCTCATATGAGAGTATGTTGAAGCCCAGAGTAGTTGATGAGCTTTCGTATGGTTTAATTAATTTAGTTCAAGAATGTTCCAATAGGATGAGAGAGTTGACTCCGGAGGAAAATGCTGTTTTGGTAGAGCCAGAATTGCTGCAATTAGAAAGCAGGCTAACGGTATATAAAAATTTAGTAGAGTTGGCTGTCCATCTTGAATAAATAAAGCCGGGAGATCCCGGCTTTATTATAAATTTATTTATTGTGCCGCTCATAAAGCCGCTGAACGACATCCTGTAATCCCAGCCCTTCATTTTGTAGCAGCACGGTCAGGTGGTAGAGCAGATCGGCGGATTCGTCGATGAGCTCCTCCCGATCCTTGGCCATGGCGGCCAGCGCCACTTCCACACCTTCCTCACCTACCTTCTGAGCGATGCGCTTGGTGCCTTTGCCGTAGAGGTTGGCGGTGTAGCTGGTGGCCGGATCGGCCCCTTTGCGGGCGGCCAGGATCTGTTCCAGCTCTGCCAGAAAACCGAGGGGCGGCAGCGGGTGACCATGGAAGCAGGAGGTGGTGCCTTTATGGCAGGTGGGGCCGATGGGGTTGGCGGCGATCAGCAGCGAGTCCTGATCGCAGTCGGTGCTGATGGCCACGAGTTGGAGCACATTGCCCGAGCTTTCACCCTTGGTCCAGAGCCGCTGTTTGCTGCGGCTAAAGAAGGTGACCTGACCGGTGGTCTGGGTCTTTTCCAGCGCTTCGCGGGTCATAAAGCCCTGCATCAGCACCTCGCCGCTGGCGGCGTGCTGGACGATGGCGGGTATCATGCCATCGCATTTTGCCCAATCGAGTTGTTCGGCAAGGGGGCGCGCGCAGGCGGTGGTTTGTGCATTATCAGAGAAGTTATTCACGGATGGCGACTCCTTCGGTTTTCAGCCAGCGTTTTAATTCGGGAATGGGGATAAGGCCCTTGTGGAACACAGAGGCGGCCAGCGCCCCGTCCACATCGGCGAGGGTGAAGGCATCGCGAAAGTGTGCCATGGCACCGGCACCGCCGGAGGCAATCAGCGGCACCTTGCAGACGCTGCGCACCAGTTTGAGCTGCTCGAGATCATAACCCTGACGCATGCCATCCTGATTCATCACGTTCAGCACGATTTCGCCCGCGCCGCGCTTTTGCACTTCCTTTACCCAGTCGAGGGTGTGCCAGGCGGTGGTGCAGGTGCGACTCTCGTCACCGGTAAACTGTTTGACCTGATAGTGGCCCGTGTCGGCATCGAAGTAGGAGTCAATGCCCACCACCACGCACTGCACGCCAAAGCGCTCGGCCAGTCGGCTGATGAGGGTCGGGTCGGCAAGGGCCGGAGAGTTGATGGAGACCTTGTCGGCGCCAAATTCGAGGATCTGGCGGGCGTCCTCCACACTTTTGATGCCACCGGCAACGCAGAAGGGGATATCGATCACCTCCGCTACCCGGCTCACCCAGCTCTTGTCCACCACCCGGGCATCGCTGGAGGCGGTGATGTCATAGAACACCAGCTCGTCAGCGCCCTCTTCGGCGTAGCGGCGCGCCAGCTCGACAATGCCGCCCATCACCTCGTGGTTGCGAAACTGCACCCCTTTGACCACCACGCCATCTTTCACGTCGAGGCAGGGGATAATACGTCTTGCCAGCATCAGTGGCCTCCTCTGGTATCAGCAGCGGGAGCTTGCCAGCAGGCGATGGCGTCACCTACCGAGAATTTGCCCTCCAGCAGGGCGCGGCCAAGGATGATCCCCTTGACGCCGGAGCCCTTGAGCGCCTCGATATCAGCGATGCCGCCAATGCCGCCGGAGGCCTGAAAGGCAACGCTCGGGTAGCGGGCGCAGAGATCCCGATAGAGTTCGACGTTGGTGCCAGCCAGGGTGCCGTCACGGCTGATGTCGGTGCAGAGCACATGCTTGAGCCCGGCGGGGAGGAAGCGCTCGATCAGTGCTTCGATGGTCACGCCGCTGTTCTCCTGCCAGCCTGCCACCGCGATATGGCGATTGCCCTGCTCATCGATATTGACGTCCAGCGCCAGCACGATCTGCTCGGGGCCATATTTCTCCATCCAGCTAGCAACCAGATCCGGGGATTTGACAGCGGTGGAGCCAATCACCACCCGGCTGGCACCGGCGGCCAGCAGATCCGCCACATCCTGTTCGGTGCGCACGCCGCCGCCAACCTGCACCGGCGCTTCGGTGGCTGACAGCAGCTGGGTCAGCAGGGGCAGCTGGCGCGCCTTGGCATCCTTGGCACCGTCCAGATCCACCAGATGGAGCTGCACCGCTCCCTGAGAGACATATTCGTCGAAGCGGGCCTGCGGGCTGCTGCTGTATTCGGTCTTCTGCTCGTAGTCCCCCTGATAGAGGCGAACTACCTGACCGTTGATAAGGTCAATTGCGGGAATGATCATTCATAGCTCCAGAAAATTTTGCAGCAAACGGGCACCGGCTGCGCCTGAGCGCTCCGGGTGGAATTGGGCGCCAAAGAAGTTGCTGTGTTCAGCAACCCCGCCCACGATGGCGGTGAAAGGCTTGCCATAGTCGCAGGTCGCCAGTGTCGCTTCTGTCACCTCCAGCGCATAGGAGTGCACGAAGTAGAAGTAGCTGCCGCTCGGGATCCCCTTGAGCAGGGGATGGGTCTCGTCATGCTCAATCTGGTTCCAGCCCATATGGGGCAGGCGCATGCTTGACTGGTGTAAGGTGCCGACCTCCATCAACCGGATCTTGCCCGGCACAATGCCAAGGCAGTCGATGAGATCGCCTTCACTGCCATCGGCACTCATGCTCTCTTCGGAGGCCTCCGCCAGCATTTGCATGCCAAGGCAAAAGCCCAGCAGCGGCTGCTTGGCGGCGCGAATTAGGGGCACCAGCCCGCGCTCGTTGAGGTTTTTCATGGCGGCTACCGCGGTGCCGACGCCGGGCAGGATCAGCTTGTCCGCCTGCTCGATATCGGCCGCCACGCTTGAGACCAGCGGCTGCACGCCGAGGCGCTCGAACGCCATTCTGACCGAGGCCAGATTCGCGCAGCCGGTATCGATAATGACCAGCTTCTGCTTGCTCACATCCATCACAGCACTCCCTTGCTGGAGGGAAGCTCGCTCCCTTCCACCCGAATGGCCTGACGCAGGGCACGGCCAAAGCCTTTGAATAGCGCCTCCACCTGATGGTGGGTGTTGCCGCTGTCCACCTTCATCTGCAATGTGATGGCCATGGCGTCCGAGAGGGAGCGGAAGAAGTGGGGCACCATCTCGGTGGCCATCTCGCCCACGTTGTCGCGGCCAAAGCCGCTCGGGCAGTCAAACACGAAGTAGGGGCGACCGCTCAAGTCCAGCGCTGTGCTCACCTTCTGTTCGGTCAGCGGACGCGCATCGATCACCGCCTGCACCTCGTCCATTGCCAGCACGAAGCCGAAACGGCCGATACCGCGCTTGTTGCCAAGGGCCTGACGCAGCGCCTGACCCAGCGCCAGTCCGACGTCTTCCACCGTGTGGTGATCATCGATATGCAGATCGCCGCTGACGTTTAGCTTGAGCTGGAAACCGGCGTGGGTGGCAATTTGATCCAGCATGTGATCAAAGAAGCCGATACCGGTGGCGATCTGGTTGCCGCCACTCTTGTCCAAATCCAGCGCCACCTGGATGCGGGTCTCCTTGGTGTAGCGTTCCACCGAGGCTACGCGCCCCTTGGACAACAGCTGATCACGGATGGCGAGCCAGTCGTGATCCTGCGGGTGGTAGCGAATACCGCTAATGCCCATGTTCTCGGCCAGCTGCAGATCGGTCTGGCGATCACCAATAACGAAGGAGTTGGTAAAGTCGATACGACCGGAGGCGAGATACTCTTTCACCAGCCCGAGGTGGGGCTTGCGGCAGCTGCAGCCGTCGGTGGGAAAGTGCGGGCAGATCAGCACCTGCTCCCACTTCACCCCTTGCGATTCAAACAGGTGCATCATCAGGTCGTGGGGTGGCTGGAAGTTCTCCAGCGGCAGGCTGGCGGTGCCCAGTCCGTCCTGGTTGGTCACCATCACCAGCACGTAACCAGCGGCCTGCAACTCGCGCAGCACCGGAATGACCATGGGCTCGAAGCGCAGCTTGGCGAGGCTATCCACCTGCTTGTCGGTCACCGGCTCTTCAATCAGGGTGCCGTCGCGGTCGATAAATAAAAACGGGGTCTTCATCGCTACATCCTTGTCTTACAAAGTGGGAGAGGGCAGATCACGCAATACCGCCAGCACGGCATCCATCTCGCCCTGATAGCCGATGGTGACGCGAATGCTGTTGTCCAGACCCGGTTTGCTGGAGAAATCCCGCAGTATGATGCCGGCGGCCTTCATGGCGGCAAACACGCTGGCGCCATCCACAAAGCGCACCAGCACGAAGTTGCCCTTGTCCTCGAATACTTCCTTCACGCAGGCAAGCTTGGCCAGCTCTGCCTTGAAGGCGGCTTTTTGCTTGTTGAGCTCCATCACTCGCTCCTGCATCAGCTCCAGTCCCATGGGGGAGAGGGCCTGCGCGGCGATCTGGGCGATGGGCTCGGGGATGGGATAGGGGGCGATCACCTTGGCCAGCATGGCGATCACCTCGGGGCTTGCCAGCGTAAAGCCGCAGCGGATCCCCGCCAGGGCAAAAGCCTTGGAGAGGGTGCGGGTCACCACCAGATTGGGGAAGCGGGCCAGCAGGTCCACCACGGACGCCTCGGGGCAGAACTCGATATAGGCTTCGTCCACCACCACGATGGCGCGATCCCGAGCTTTTTCCAGCAGGGCGATGAGGCCGTCGCGACCCAACAGATCCCCGGTGGGGTTGTTGGGGGAGCAGAGAAACACAAGCTTCACATCAGACAGACTGTCCGCGATGGCGGGCCAGTCCGGCTGGCGGCTGGCGGTCAGCGGCTGCTCGACGATGCCCACGCCACAGGTCTCGGCGCTGATGGCGTACATGCCGTAGGTGGGTGGGCAGATAAGGATCTGATCTTCACCCGCTTCACAGAAGGTGCGAATAAGCAGCTCGATGGCCTCGTCGGCGCCACGGCTCACCAGCACCTGATCGGGATTGACTCCAGCGTAGGCGGCATAGCCGTTCACCACCTCGGCCGGTTGACACTCGGGGTAGCGGTTGAGGCGGCTCCCCTCGATGGTGAAGGGATAGGCCTGCGGCGCCTCGTTGGCGTTGAGCCAGACGTGGCCCTTGCCGCCGATGCGGCGGGCGGATTGATAAGGGGTGAGGGCCCGCACCACGCGGCGCGCCAGATTGGCAATGCTCATGACAAATCCTTCTGCTGTGCTGTTGGTTGGGGCGCGGCGGCCAGGGCGTTCAACCTGAGGGTGACGGCATTTTTGTGGCCATTGAGCCCCTCGGCCTCAGCAATGCGCTCGACGATGGGGCCAAGGCCCTGAATGCCGCGCTCGCTCAGCTCCTGCACCGTGTAGCGGCGCTGATAATCGGCAAGGCCAAGGCTCGAGCAGGTGCGGGCATAGCCGTAGGTGGGCAGAGTGTGATTGGTGCCGCTGGCGTAATCGCCGACCGACTCGGGGGTCCATGCTCCTAGGAAGATGGAACCGGCGTTCTCGAGTTTATCCAGCAGATCACGGGGGTCGCGGGTCTGCACAATCAGGTGCTCCGGCGCGTAGGCGTTGGAGATGGCACTCGCCTCGGCCAGATCGTCACAGAGGATCACCAGACTTGAGCCCAGCGCCTGCGAGGCGATATCGCGGCGGCTCAACTTGGCCAGCTGGCTCTTGATTTCGCCAGCGATGGCATCGGCCAGCAGCGGCGAGGTAGTCACCAGCACCACCTGGCTGTCGGGGCCGTGCTCGGCCTGGGAGAGCAGATCCGCCGCCACGAAGGCGGGGTTGGCGCTCTCGTCGGCAATCACCAGCACCTCGGAGGGGCCGGCGGGCATATCGATGGCGGCGCCGCGCCAGTCGCGGGATACCTGCCCCTTGGCTTCGGTCACATAGGCGTTGCCCGGGCCGAAGATCTTGTCCACCTTGGGGATGCTCGCGGTGCCGTAAGCCATCGCCGCGATGGCCTGGGCGCCGCCAATGGCGAACACCTTCTCGACCCCGCAAGCGCGGGCGGCAAACAGGATCTCGTCGCTGGCCGGGGACGGGGTGCAGAGCACAACTTCACGGCAACCGGCTAAGCGTGCCGGAATGGCCAGCATCATCACGGTGGAGGGGAGTGGTGCGCTGCCCCCCGGCACATAGAGGCCGACCCGACTGATGGGCTGGGTGCGCAGCTCGCATACCACCCCGGGCTGGGTCTCGACTCGTACCACCGGCTGCACTTGCGCGGCGTGGAAGGTGCGAATATTGGCAATGGCCGCTTCGATGGCGCTTTTGATATCGTTATCCAGCCGCGCGCAGGCGGCTTCAATCTCGACTTCGCTGACGCGCAGCTGCTCACGGGGGGCGCGCTCGAAGCGCAGGCTCAGCTCGCGCAGGGCTTCATCGCCACGGCTGCGCACCGCGGCGATGATATCCCGCACCACGGCGCCGATATCGGCCTCGTCATTGAGGGCCGGTCGGGTCAGCACGTCGGCCTGCTGGGCGGGGGATAGGGTCTTCCAGATCAGGGTCTGCATGATGTCCCTTCCTTATTCCATCATTTTTTCGATGGGCAGCACCAGAATGGAGCTGGCGCCCAGAGCCTTGAGCTGCTCCATGGTCTCCCAGAACAGGGTCTCGCTGGAGACGACGTGCAGGGCGACCTGATTGGTATCTCCGGCCAGTTGCATGATGGTGGGGCGCTCGGCACCCGGCAGCAGATCGGTGATGGCATCGAGCTTGTCTTTGGGGGCGTGCAGCATGATGTACTTGCTCTCGCGCGCCTGCTGCATTCCCTGAATGCGGGGCAGCAGGGTGTCGATGATCTTCTGCTTGGCATCGGACAAGGGGTTGGGCGCCTGCACCAGTACCGCCTTGGATCGGTAGATCACCTCCACCTCTTTGAGGCCGTTGGCCTCCAGGGTGGCGCCGGTGGAGACCAGATCGCAGATGGCATCGGCCAGGCCCGCGCGGGGGGCCACTTCCACCGAGCCGCCCAGCATCACGCTCTTGAAGCCGAGACCCTTTTCGTCGAAGAAGCGCTTGAGCAGCCCGGGGTAGGAGGTGGCGATGCGTTTGCCGGCAAGGCTCTCTGGCCCTGTGTAGGTTACATCTTCCGGCACCGCCAGCGAGAGGCGGCAGCCACCAAAGTCCAGCTGTTTGAGGGTTTTGACCTCGAAGGGCAGTCCCTGTGAAGCGCGAATAAGCTGCACCTCTTCCAGCACGTTCTCGCCGATGATGCCAAGGTCGACCACCCCTTCCATCACCAGACCCGGGATGTCGTCATCACGGACCCGCAGGATATCGATGGGCATGTTCTCGACATGGGCGATGAGGCGCTGCTCGCGCAGGTTGATTTTCAGGCCACAGCTCTTGAACAGAGCTTGGGAGTCCTGGCTCAGACGACCGGACTTTTGCATGGCGATACGCAGACGTTGTGTTTCCATTTGCTCGATTTCCTTCTAGTCAAAAACGAAAAAACCCTCGGAAGTGGGTGCTTCCGAGGGTTTATGAATCTTGCGGTCCTTTTGGAAGTCACCAGTTAAGTGTCTTCCAGCAGTCAACCTCCTGAAAGACTAGTCGGGATGATGATGGTGGTGATGAGTCTTCAGGGTGGTGAACTTCATGTAATCAATCCTTTACAAAATAAGATGTCGTAATTGACGCCTGATTTAAACTACCTGCCTTGACAGAAAATGCAACCCGAAATTGTGATTTGATCGATTAAAGTGGCGAAAACGGTTTTCTGGCCGATAACTAGACAATAACCCCTTGCAGGAGTCGCCATCATGCCCAGCCAGGACCTGTTGTTCCCCATTTTGCCCCGGGCGCCCGCCGCGCCCGGCAGCGAAGAGATCAAGCGGGAAGTGAATCAGATCAGCAAAAAGCACAAGCTGCGCAAGACCAGCACTGACAACAGTGACTCCCAGCAGCGCCAGCAGGCGTATAACATGCCCGCCAAACGTGATCAGCCCAAGGCGGAGGAAGGCGATCACAAGCCGGATCCCGAGCATCAGATCGATCTGTTCGTCTAGGCAGATTATCTGTCCCGCTTTTGCCGCGCTTTTGGCATAATGGCCGCTTTTGCTGCGGGACGCCCTTTTGACCATCCAGACCCTGTTCAAGCCAGATGGCCCTCTGGCCAGCCATATCGACGGTTTCAAAGCCCGCGCTCCCCAACTGGAGATGGCCGAAGCGGTCGCGCGCGCCATCAAAAGTGGTGGCCGTCTGCTGGTGGAGGCGGGGACCGGTACCGGCAAAACCTACGCCTATCTGGTGCCTGCGCTGGAATCCGGCAAGCGGGTGGTGATCAGTACCGGCTCCAAGAACCTGCAGGAGCAGCTCTTCTATCGGGATCTCCCGACCATCACCGGCGCGCTCTCCTACACCCCGCCGGTGGCTTTGCTCAAGGGGCGCAGCAATTATCTCTGCATCGAGCGGATGAACAGGCTCTTGAGCGAATCCCATCTGCAAAAGCCTGAAATCCTGAACGATCTGGTGAAGGTCAAATCCTGGTCCACCGCCACCGATAACGGCGATGTGGGGGATATTCCGGGATTGCAGGAGAACGCCGAGATCCTCGCCCACGTCACCAGCACCAACGATAACTGTCTCGGTCGCGATTGCCCCTATTACGACGACTGCCATCTGGTGGTGGCCCGTCGTCGCGCCATGGATGCCCAGGTGGTGGTGATCAACCACCACCTCTTTTTCGCCGATATGGCGGTGAAAGACACCGGATTTGGCGAGTTGGTGCCGGAGGCGCAAGTCTATGTCTTTGACGAGGCTCATCAGCTGCCAGAGATCGCCACCAACTACTTCGGCAAGTCGGTAGGCAGCCGAACAATTCAGGATCTGGCGCAGGATATCCAGCTGGCCTATCGGGCAGAGGCGCACGACATGGCCCAGCTCGGCAAGGCGGCGGACCGGCTTGCTATCGCCAGTCAGGATTTGCGTCTCGCCTTCGGAGTGGATGGCGGTCGCGGCAATACCCGCGACATGTTGCGCCAGCCGCTCTGGGGACAGGCTTTGGCTCGTCTCAACGATGCCATCGGGCTTTGCTACGAGGTGCTGAAACTGGCTCTCGGCCGTGGCGAGCAGCTGGATCACGCCTTCGAGCGCATCAGTGAACTGCGCACCCGTCTTGGCGAGGTGCTGGCGGTCAACCAGACCGGTTTCTCCTACTGGTACGACTGCTCACGGCTTCATTTCACCCTCAATCTGACGCCGCTGTCGGTGGCCGAGCGATTCAGTGCCGAGGTGCAAAGACCGGAAGTGGCCTGGGTCTTCACCTCCGCCACCCTGACGGTGGATATGCGGTTTGATCACTTCAAGGCCGAGCTGGGGCTGGCGGGCAGCGCCGAGATGATCCTCGATAGTCCGTTCGACTATGGCGAGCAGGCGCGGCTTTGTGTACCCCGCTATCTGCCGGAGCCCAATGCCTTTGGCCGCGGCGAGCAGCTGGCCAATCTGATGATCCCGCTCATCAACAAGACGCCGGGTGGCTGTTTCTTCCTCTGCACCAGCCATCAGGTGATGCGTCAGGTGGCCGAGGTGCTGCGCCGGGAAATTGGCCGCACTGTGCTGCTACAGGGGGAGGACAACAAGCAACGGTTACTCAAGGAGTTTGTCGAGAATGGCCGCGCTGTGCTGGTGGCGACCAGTAGCTTCTGGGAGGGGATCGACGTGAGAGGGGCGGCGTTGTCGTGTGTTATCATCGACAAACTGCCGTTTGCCAGCCCCGATGATCCGCTGCTCAAGGCGCGGGTGGATGATTGCAAGCTCAAGGGGGGGGATCCCTTCGCCGAGCTGCAGTTGCCCAAGGCGGTGATTGCCCTCAAACAGGGGGTGGGGCGGCTTATTCGTGATCGCAGTGATCACGGGGTGCTGGTGATCTGTGATCCACGAATGGTCAACAAACCTTACGGCGCCACCTTTATCAAGAGTCTGCCCGCCATCCCCCGTACCCGGGAGTTGGGAACGTTGGGGAGCTTTTTCGATCGCACTGAACGCGGTGAATAAGTGTGCCGCCAGCTAACAGATTTGAACAATGGGTGAGCATATCTCGCTTGCCGGTTATGTAATTGACTGATTTTATAGAGATTGGAAAGCATGAACGAGTTGAAGATCCTGGCCGTTGATACCGCCACCGAAGCCTGCTCCGCCGCCCTGCTGGTGGGTGACAAGCTGTTCTCCCGCTGGGAGGAGGCGCCACGGGATCACACCCGAAAAATCCTGCCCATGGTTCAGGCTGTGTTAGAGGATGCCGGGATAAGTTTGAGTGACCTCGATGCCATCGCGTTCGGCCGCGGCCCGGGCTCCTTTACCGGCGTGCGGATCGGCATCAGTGTGGCGCAAGGTTTGGCGTTTGGCGCGGGAGTGCCGCTGATTGGCATCTCGACCCTGGCCGCCATGGCGCAAGGCGCCTATCGACTGGATGGCGCCGAGCAGGTGCTGACCGCCATCGATGCGCGGATGAACGAGGTCTATTTCGGCCGCTATGAGCTGATTGATGGCCGCATGCAACTGGTGGGTGACGAGGTGGTGAGCGAGCCCGCGGCACTGGTTGACGTCCGTGGAAAGCTGGCGGGTCGGGTGACCTGCGTCGGCACCGGTTTTGAAACCTATGGCGAGACCCTGAGTGGTCTGGCCGATGAGCTGGCGGTGAGTCAGGTGCGCTTCCCGGCGGCAGAAGACATGTTGCCGCTGGCCCGCGCGGCCTGGTTGGCGGGGGAGGCGGTGCCGGTTGAACAGGCGACGCCGGTCTATTTGCGTGACAAGGTGACCTGGAAAAAACTGCCGGGTCGCGAATAAGGGCAGGAGCACTGACGTCATGTCGCTCTTGCCGCTCATCAGCTGCAACACAAGCGGATGGCCCGACGGGCCACGCCGGCAACAGGAGAGTGACATGATGCGTAATACCAGAAGCGACATGATGAAACGCACAATGGTGGTCGGGGCGCTGGCTCTGCTGCTCGGGGCCTGCAGCTCGGTCCCCAAGGAGCTGGCCTATGAGCCAGAAAACCAGCTGGTGGCCTATCAGCCCGCCCTTGGCGGAATGGAGGGCAAACCGGCCCGCTGGAGCGGCGTTATCTCGGCGGTGCACAACAAGGCGGATCAGAGCGTTATTGAAGTGGTCTATCTGCCGCTTAAATCCAACGGTGTGCCGGAGCAGACCGAGCAGAGCCCGGGCCGTTTTCTGGCCATCATGAAGGGTTTTGTCGATCCGACCCTCTACGCCAAGGGGCGTAGCCTGACGGTGCTTGGCACCATAGGCAAACCGGTTGATAGCCAGATTGGCGAGCACAAGTACCGCTTCTCTGTGCTCAATGTGACGGGCAGCAAGCTGTGGCCGCCAGTCAAGGAGATTGAGGTGCGCTATATGGACCCCTACTTCTACGACCCCTTCTATGATCCCTTCTGGCCGAGACGGCCGCTGCGTCGTTAAGGCTTGCCATGATCAACAGCATCAAAAGCACTCTGCACGAACGTCTGCTCACCTTGGCAGATGGTCGGCAGGTGGCCCTGCTTGAGAATCAACTCGCGGATCAGGCTCAGCAGGGCAAACCCCTGCTGATCGCCCTGCATGGCTGGCTCGACAACAGTGCCAGCTTCTTGCCGCTGGCGCCGCATCTGGGGGATTTTCACCTCATCTGTGTCGATCTGCCGGGGCACGGTCACTCCGATCACAAAACCACCCCTTATGTATTTGTCGACTGGCTGGACGATCTCTACCAGATCGTGCGGGCGGCCGGCTGGTCGCGTTTCACCCTGCTCGGTCACTCCCTCGGGGCGTTGATCGCCTCCGCCTATGCCGGGGTGTTTCCCGAACAGGTGGAGCGGTTGATCATGCTGGAGGGGTTGGGGCCGCTGAGCCAGCCCGATGAGGAGGTAGCTGCCCAGCTGCGACGTGCGATTTTAAACCGCAGTCGCACCCGGGAGCGCAGTGCCAACGGCTTTGCCTCGGTTGATGAAGCGGTGGTCGCCCGTTGCAAAGTGGCGGATATCACGTCGCAGGCGGCGCGTCTTATCTGTGAACGGCAGCTTGAAGAGCGGGCAGGGCGCTGGCACTGGCGCAGCGATCCCCGCTTGCGAGATCTGTCGCCCCTGAGAATGAGCGAAGGGCAAGCCCGGGCCCTGATGGCGGCTATCCGCTGTCCGGTACTGTTTATTCAGGGGGAGCAAGGCTTTGCTGCGCTGGAAACCCAATGGCAGTCCCGTCAGGATGCCTTCCAGCAGATCGAACGGGTCATATTGGGTGGAAACCACCATTTTCACATGGAAAATTCGGTTGATACGGCCGTTTGTATCGTAAAGTTTTGTCAAGTTCGGTAGAATCGCCAGCTTTCAATAATTCCAGGTTTGTTTTCTCCCTCACATTTTTCTGTTGTTAATTTGCTGTTAATTGATGTTGCACTGTGTAAATATGTGCGGCATTAGAGCATCAGCTTAAAACAACCGATTAAAATGAATGTGAACCGGGACGGAGGCAACACAGTGAGCGCACAGGTGCTAGTTATGCAGGAGAAGTTTGTGGAAAAAGTCTGGCTGAAACGTTATCCGGAAGGGGTCCCCGCCGAGATCAATCCAGACCAATACAGCTCCCTGGTCGAGATGTTCGAATCCTCGGTGACCCAGTTTGCCGACCAGCCCGCCTTCGTCAACATGGGGCAAACCATCACCTACCGCCGACTGGAAGAGCAGTCCCGCGCCTTCGCTGCCTATCTGCAAAACGAGCTGAAACTGGAGAAGGGTGAGCGGGTCGCGGTGATGATGCCGAACCTGCTGCAATATCCCATCGCCGTGTTCGGCATCCTGCGCGCCGGCATGATAGTGGTCAACGTCAACCCGCTCTATACCCCGCGCGAGCTTGAGCATCAGCTCAAAGATTCCGGTGCCAAAGCCATTGTTATCGTCTCCAACTTCGCCCATACCCTGGAAAAAGTGGTCTACGACACCCCGATCAAGCACGTTATCCTGACCCGGATGGGGGATAACCTGGGGCTGGCCAAGGGCACCCTGGTCAACTTCGTGGTCAAGTACGTCAAGAAGCTGGTGCCGAAATACAATCTGCCCCACGCCACTACCATGCGTCAGGCCCTCTCCAAGGGGCGTTTCCTGCAGTACATCAAGCCGGAGATCACCAATGACGATCTCGCCTTCCTGCAGTACACCGGTGGCACCACCGGCCTCTCCAAAGGGGCCATGCTGACCCATCGCAACATGATTGCCAACGTCGAGCAGTGCCTCGGCGTCTACGGCCCCATGCTGGAGCGCGGCAAGGAGTTCGTGGTCACCGCGCTGCCGCTCTACCACGTCTTTGCCCTGACCGTGAACTGCCTGCTCTTTATGCGTATCGGCGGTTACAACCTGCTGATCAGCAACCCGCGCGACATCCCGGGGTTTGTCAAAGAGATCAAGAAGTATCCCTTCACCTGCATTACCGGGGTCAACACCCTGTTCAATGCGCTGGTCAACAACGAAGAGTTTCAGGGGATCTCCTTTGACAAGCTCAAGCTGACCATCGGCGGCGGCATGGCGGTGCAGCGCGCGGTCGCGGAGAAGTGGAAGACGCTGACCGATACCCCGCTGCTGGAAGGCTATGGCCTGACCGAGTGTTCGCCACTGGTGAGCGTCTGCCCCTACGATCTGACCGATTACAACGGCTCCATCGGTCTGCCGGTCTGCTCTACCGAGATCCGTCTGGTGGATGACAACGGTCAGGTGATCCACACCCTCGGCACCCCGGGCGAGATGCAGGTGCGCGGCCCGCAGGTGATGGTGGGCTACTGGCAGCGCCCAGAGGCGACTGCCGAAGTGATGCAGGATGGCTGGCTCTGTACCGGTGATATCGCCGTGTGCGACGAACAGGGCTTCTTCAAGATCGTTGACCGCAAGAAGGACATGATCCTGGTCTCCGGTTTCAACGTCTATCCGAACGAGATCGAAGATGTCGTTGCCCTGCACCCGAAAGTGCTGGAAGTGGCCGCCGTGGGTGTACCACACAAGGTCTCCGGCGAGTTGGTGAAGATCTTTGTGGTCAAGAAAGATGCAAAATTGCAGGAGGACGAGATTATTGCCCACTGCCGCAAACATCTGACTGCCTATAAGGTGCCGAAACTGGTAGAATTTCGTGACGAACTTCCCAAGACCAATGTGGGCAAGATCCTGCGCCGCGTACTGCGCGACGAGGAGATTGCCAAGCAATAACCGGACTGCGGCTGCAGAATCTTCTGCAAACCAGCACCGTCGTTATGCAAAACCGTGGGTCATCCCACGGTTTTTTCTTTTTGGCCCTGATCAACCGCGCAGGCACAGATGCAATATCAACTTATCACTCAGCAAGACGAACTTGAGCAGTATCTCGCTTCTCTGGCCGACGTTCCCCTGGCTATCGATACTGAATTCGTTCGCACCCGTACCTACTACCCCCAGCTTGGCCTGTTCCAGATCTATGACGGCGAGCATCTGGCGCTGCTGGATCCGCTGACGCTGGATCTCTCCGCCCTCTGGCAGCGACTGGGCAGGGAAGGGCAGATCGCCATCCTGCACGCCTCTGGTGAAGATCTGGAGCTTATCCAGCATCAGGCGGGCCACCTGCCCAACCAGATGCACGATACCCAACTGGCTACCGCCTTTCTCGGTTACGGCGTTTCGGTCGGCTTTGGTGCGTTGGTGAATGAATTCCTCGGGGTCGAGCTGGAAAAAGATCAGGCGCGCACCGACTGGCTGGCACGCCCGCTTACGCCGCGTCAACTCGAATACGCGGCGGCGGATGTCTTCTACCTGATGCCGCTCTACGAGAAGGTGATGGCCAAACTGCGGGAAAGCGGCAAGTTTGCCTGGTTCGAGCAGGAGTGTCAGAACCACTCCGCCCGCAAGACCCAGGGTAGCGATCCCCGTCAGGCATATCTTGAAATCGTCAACGCCTGGCAACTGGGTCGCCGCGAGCTCGCCATTCTGCGCGAGCTGGCCGCCTGGCGCCAGCAAGAGGCGGTGCGCCGGGACCTGGCCCTCAATTTTGTGGTGAAAGAGCTGCACCTGTTCAAGGTGGCGGAGCGTCGTCCTGCCTCCTTGAGGGATCTCAACGAGCTCGGCCTCTCGCCCATCGAGATCAAGATCCATGGCAAGCGGATGCTCGATATCGTCGCCAAGGCGCAGCAGAGCGATCCGGATAGCTGGCCCGAGCCCATTCGCCGGCTGGTGGACTTCCCCCAGTACAAGGCCGAGCTCAAGCGCATCAAGGCCATGGTGGAAGAGAAGGCCAAGGCGAGCAATATTCCGCCCGAGCTGATTGCCAGCAAGAAGATCATTCACCAGTACTTCACCTGGAGCTGGCGGATGAACGACAAAGAGCGGGCCCGCAGCGACAAGCCGATGCTGCTGCAAGGGTGGCGTCATGAGCTGGTAGGTCATCTGTTGGCACAATAAGCCGCAAGATTGCGCCTCCAATAAAAAATCCTCACCCTCGGGTGGGGATTTTTTATTTTCAGGGGATATTTATGATTTAAAATGTCA
>NZ_LYSQ01000043.1:0-18832 GCF_001728955.1 Aeromonas sp. DNP9
TTTTTTTTGGCCTCCATCGAATACGACTTAAGACTTTCTGCTCAGCGACAGGGCGGCGCTTTTCATCCTCGAATCAGCGGAGTGCCTGATAGGCCGCCTCTGGTCTGACAGGGATACTGTGGGCGTTTTCCAACAAGGCGATGGCGCGATGAAACACCTGTTGAGTGCTCTCTTTTTTCTGCTGATGTCGGGTGCCCCGCAACTCGCCGCAGAGCCTGCCGTCTTCGACGAGCTGGCGATGGCAAGCGAGCTGGATTCCGGTCTGCAGAACGATGGGAATCAGGCGCTGTTGTGGCAACTCGGTAGCGAGCAGCAACTGCATCTCACCCAGCAAGGGGAGCTGAATCAGGCGCGTTTGCTGCAACAGGGGTGGGCCAATGAGTTGGCGCTCTCCCAGGTGGGAGATGAGAACTGGGTCAATGGCGCGCAACTGGGCGAGGGCAATAGCGCCGAGCTCTATCAGGCGGGCATCAATAACCGGATTTGGCTGCTGCAACAAGGCAGCGGCAATGAAGCCTGGATCAGTCAGCAAGGGGCAGACAATCAGGCCCGGGCGATCCAGCTGGGTGATGGCAATCAGGCCAGCATCGAGCAAAACGGTAACGGATTGGCGGCAACCGTTATTCAGACGGGAGCCAATCAGCAAGTAAATGTCGTTCAAACCAACTGAGCCTAGGCTCAACCATTAGCACGAGAGGGAAATCATGTTTAAACGTACCATTATTGCCTCGGCAGTTCTTCTGGCGACCAGCACCGCTTGGGCGGCATCTACTGGCAATCAGGCTGAGGTGACTCAGGCTCAATTCTCCAGCGGCAACCTGGCATACATCCAACAGGTCGAGGAGAGCACGGCTAACAAGGCGGCGATCTATCAACAGGGTAATGACAACCTCGCCTCGACCGAGCAGCGCAATACCGGTGCTTCCACTGCTGATATCAAGCAAGCCGGTGGCGAAAACGAAGGGGAGGTGTTGCAGCAGGGGGTGACCAATAAATCGACCGCAACCATTGATACCAACGGGCAGCTGAACAACGCCTCGATTACCCAGCAGTACTACAACGGTGAGGCCACGGCTCGGGTGAGCCAGCTCGGTGATAATAACAATGCCCGCATCAAACAGGATGATGGTGACCATGCCAATTCTGCGATTGAGCAGCAATCGAACGATAACAGCGCGCTGATCAATAACTACTGGTCTGATTATGCCAATGCGACCATTACCCAGTCAGGAGACGGTGGGCATATTGCGGATGTCGATCAACACGAATCGGATGGTGCCGTTGCCAGCGTGGCTCAAGAGGGTGGTAATAACACTGCCTTCGTCGCACAGCGTACAAACAATTTCGGTTACAGCGCAAACGAAGGCACCTCTGCGGTCGTCAAGCAAAGTGGCAGTGACAACACTGCCGAGGTTACTCAGCTCGGACTGGCCAACGTTGCCACTGTGGAGCAAAGCGGCACCGCTGGTAGCGTGACTGCCCTGCAGTCTGGTGCTGCCGCCGGACAAGGAAACAACCTGCTGGCCAAGCAGGCTGGTTCCGGTGAAACCGCCCTTCTGACCCAGACCGGAAGTCGTAACCAGATCGACTCTGAGCAGAGAGGTTCTGAGGATCTGTTGACCATCACCCAGAATGGTAACGAGAACATCGCCAATGCCAGACAGAGCGGAACTGGTGAAACGGCGGTCGTGACTCAGCTGGGTAATGGCAACCAGGCCGATACCAACCAGCAGGGGTCTGGCAACACTGCACAGGTCACTCAGGATGGCAACAATAACCAGGCGGTGGTTGATCAGCTGGCCACCAGCGTGGGTGGATCTGTCACTATCGATCAGTTGGGTAGCGACAACTATGCCAATGCAGTGCAAGAGGAAGGTAGTCGCAACAAGGTCGATATTGACCAGAACGGCACTGGCAACCAGGTTGCCGCCGCGCGTGGCGTTGAGGGCAAAGGAGCCTGGACCTGGGGCTCGGACAACGAGCTGGTCGTGGCTCAGAAAGGCACTGACAACTGGGCTTATGCCGATGCGTCTCACTCTGAGTCTGTGGTCAAAGTGACCCAGGATGGTGAGCTGAACAATGCCAAGGTTGAGTCTTATCTGGGTAGCGAGAACATGCTCACCGTGAGCCAGTCCGGTGAACAACACGTGGCCAATGTTTACGTCAATGGCGGCATGGGCGGTGGCAATAACGAGGTAGATGTTGCGCAAACTGACAGCCTCAACACTGCCAATGTGACTGTCTATGGCAGCAACAACGGTGCCTATGTCTATCAGGGTTCTGGTAGCAACTGATGAGTATCTGTGGATTCAGGGGCCTGCGGGCCCCTCTTTTATTGGTGCTGCTCTGTGGGTTGATGCTGGTTCCTCGCGTCGCGTCACCAGCAAGCACAAGAAACACCGAGATAGAACCCGATCCGTCGATCCGCTTGTCCCTCAATATGGTGCAGAGCGAGCAGGGGCTGTCACTTGCGCCGACTCTTCTGAGCGATTGCGACGTGACGGTGAGTGTCAGTTTGCTGGTGCGCAGCGAAGGGGCGGCCGGGAGCATGACTCAGCGCCAGAGCCGTAATCTGTCGCTGCAGGCTGGAGCGGTCATGGCGGTTGGCAAAATAGGGCTGGGTTTGCGTTGCCCCTATCGGGTCGAGTTCACTGCCCGGATATGGCAAAACGAGCGGCTGCTGGTGGAGAAAAAAGAGCAGATGGCGTGCGCCGGATGATGCGCATTTCATCTCATGACTGTCTATTCATCCAGTAGTCTCTATGCCATACTGACTCGCTCAGGTTTCCGTATCGAGCGTGCAACAAGATGGAAAAGATCGTGGTCCGGGGTGCTCGCACCCATAACCTCAAGAACATCAATCTGACCCTGCCCCGCGACAAGCTGATCGTGGTCACCGGCCTCTCCGGTTCGGGCAAATCCTCTCTGGCGTTCGATACCCTCTATGCCGAGGGGCAGCGCCGCTATGTGGAGTCACTCTCCGCCTATGCCCGCCAGTTCCTCTCCCTGATGGAGAAGCCGGACGTCGACCATATCGAGGGACTCTCGCCCGCCATCTCCATCGAGCAGAAGTCCACTTCCCACAACCCGCGCTCGACCGTCGGCACCATCACCGAGATCTACGACTACCTGCGCCTGCTGTTCGCCCGGGTCGGTGAGCCGCGCTGCCCGACCCACGCCATTCCGCTCGCCGCCCAGACCATCAGCCAGATGGTGGATCAGGTGCTGGCTCAACCGGAGGGGAGCAAGCTGATGCTGCTGGCCCCGGTGGTGCGTGATCGCAAGGGGGAGCACACCAAGCTGCTGGAGAATCTGGCGGCCCAGGGCTATATCCGTGCCCGCATCGATGGCGAGGTGTGCGATCTCTCCGATCCTCCTACGCTGGAGCTGCACAAGAAGCACACCATCGAGGTGGTGGTGGATCGCTTCAAGGTGCGTGAGGACCTTGCCTTGCGTTTGGCTGAGTCGTTCGAGACGGCACTGACCCTCTCCGGCGGCATCGTACTGGTAGTGCCGATGGACGGCGAGGAGGGGGTTGCCCCCATGACCTTCTCCGCCAACTTTGCCTGCCCGGAGTGTGGTTACTCCATGTCGGAGCTGGAGCCGCGCATCTTCTCCTTTAACAACCCGGCTGGTGCCTGCCCCACCTGTGATGGTTTGGGCGTGCAGCAATATTTCGACCCGGCCAAGGTGATCGGCGATCCGGCCATCAGTCTGGCCAACGGCGCCATCCGTGGTTGGGACAAGCGCAGCTTCTACTACTTCCAGATGCTGAAATCTCTCTCCGAGCACTACAAGTTCGATCTGGAGACGCCGTGGGAAGATCTGCCGCCGAAGACCCAGGAGGTGATCCTGCGTGGCTCCGGTCGCACCGAGATCGAGTTCCGCTACATGAACGACCGCGGCGACGTGGTGGTGCGCAAGCACCCGTTCGAGGGGATTCTGCACAACATGGAGCGGCGCTACCGGGAGACCGAATCCAACTCGGTGCGCGAAGAGCTCTCCAAGTACATCGCCAACAAATCCTGTACCAGCTGCGGTGGCAGCCGACTGCGGGAGGAGGCGCGCCACGTCTTCGTCGACAACCGCAACCTGCCGGCCATCGCCGAGCAGTCCATCGGTGATGCGCTGGCCTTCTTCGAGGGGCTGAACCTCACCGGCCAGCGCGCCCAGATTGCCGAGAAGATCCTGAAAGAGATCGTCGAACGGCTCGGCTTCCTGGTGAATGTGGGTCTCAACTACCTGAGCCTGTCGCGCAGCGCCGAGACCCTCTCAGGCGGCGAAGCGCAGCGCATTCGGCTGGCCAGCCAGATCGGTGCCGGGCTGGTGGGGGTGATGTACGTGCTGGATGAGCCTTCCATCGGTCTGCATCAGCGCGACAACGAGCGTCTGCTCAAGACCCTCACCCATCTGCGCGATCTCGGCAACACGGTGATCGTGGTGGAGCACGACGAGGATGCCATTCGTCTCGCCGACCATGTGCTCGATATCGGCCCGGGGGCTGGCGTGCACGGCGGTGCCATCGTCGCTCAGGGCACGCCGGAGGAGATCATCAATAATCCCGAGTCGCTGACCGGTGATTACCTCTCCGGTCGCAAGCAGATCGCCATTCCTGCCGAGCGCACGCCGCTTACCGGCAAGTGGCTGAAACTCAAGGGGGCGAGCGGCAACAACCTGCGCAACGTCAACCTGGATCTGCCGATCGGGGTGATGACCTGCGTCACCGGCGTCTCCGGCTCCGGCAAGTCGACCCTGATCAACGACACATTGTTCCGCATCGCCCACCGCGAGCTCAACAAGGCCACCGAGTCCACTCCGGCACCCTATCGCAGCGTCGAGGGGCTGGAGCATCTGGACAAGGTAGTGGATATAGACCAGAGTCCCATCGGTCGTACCCCGCGCTCCAACCCGGCCACCTATACCGGTTTGTTCACTCCGATCCGCGAGCTGCTCTCCGGCACCCAAGAGGCGCGTTCACGCGGCTATCAGCCGGGCCGCTTCTCCTTCAACGTGAAAGGGGGCCGCTGCGAGGCCTGTCAGGGGGACGGGGTCATCAAGGTAGAGATGCACTTCCTGCCGGACGTCTACGTGCCGTGCGACGTCTGCAAGGGCAAGCGCTACAACCGCGAGACGCTGGAGGTGAAGTACAAGGGCAAGAACATCCACGAAATCCTCGAGATGACGGTGGAAGATGCCCGCGAGTTCTTCGATCCGGTGCCGGCGGTGGCGCGCAAGCTGCAGACCCTGATGGACGTGGGCCTCTCCTATATCCGCCTCGGCCAGTCGGCCACCACCCTGTCGGGCGGTGAGGCGCAGCGGGTCAAGCTGGCGCGGGAGCTCTCCAAGCGGGACACCGGTCAGACTCTATACATTCTGGATGAGCCGACCACAGGGCTGCACTTCCACGATATCCAGCAATTGCTCAAGGTGCTGCACCAGCTGCGGGATCGCGGCAATACCATCGTCATCATCGAGCACAATCTGGATGTGGTTAAAACTGCCGACTGGATCGTCGATTTGGGACCGGAGGGCGGCGCCGGTGGTGGCCGCATTCTGGTGACGGGGACGCCGGAAGAGATTTGCACCAATAAAGAGTCTCATACAGCTCGTTTTTTACGACCGCTATTGGCGCGATAAGCCGTTATAATCGAGGGGCCTTTGGCCCCTTTTTGTTATAAAAATCGGGAGCATAGGGGGAAGCTCGTCAAGTGTGGGCAGGCTTGGCATCTCAGCATCATGGTAATGGATATATCGGGTTATGGCTCAGGTTCCGCGCACGATTGATCATCAGTTGGCTTACTCCATGTTCCCCATCTGGCTGGGGGCGATCCTGCTATTGCTGGTTCTGTTGGCATGGGCCCAGATCCCGGCCGCCAGCCGGATTGAGGAGCAACGAATGAAGGAGCATCTGCTGCGCGTGACCAAGGCGGTGCAGGCGGATGTGGCAGCTCTGGATGCATTCAGTCGGGATTGGGGCATCTGGGATGACAGCCATCGTTTTATGGACAACAAAAGCAGGGGGTACATCGAATCCAACCTATTCAGTGATATGCCGATGCGGGATTTTAGTCTCAACCTGATGAGCTTCATGGATCTCACCGGCTACGAAATCTGGACGCGCACCCTGCTACCCGATGCGCCGGGGATCAATCCGGATCAGTTTCCCTACTTCCTTGATGAACTGAAAAAGCAGTTAAGGGCGCGCTCGGTGGCGCACGGGGGCATCAATCTGCACGGGATCCGTGCTTCCCAGTGGGGGCCGCTGATGTACTCGTGGCAGCCGATCAGAAACAGTGACGAGTCGGCACCGTTCAACGGTTTCTTGCTGGTTGTACGTTGGCTCGACAAGGCCTATCTCGAGCAGGTATCGGAGCGTACCGCGCTGCCTCTGGCGATTTCCCATGCCAATCTGGATGTCACCGCTACCTTCAAACCACTGAAACCGCAAATAACGTATCGCCTGATCGACCTTGGGCTCACCCGGCTCAGGGGAGAGGTGCGACTGCTCAACAGCGATAACCAGCCGGTGCTGACTCTGGTGATTGAGGAGGAGAGAAAGATCTTGAGTGGCGTCATGGAGGGGGCGCTCTGGACCTTTATCGGCATGCTGTTTATCAGTTTTATCTGCGTCATGATCGCCATGTATCGGCTCAATAGCATTGTGCTTACCCCGTTGCAGCAGCTGGTGTCGGCGCTGCAACGCTTTGGCGATCGGCCAGATGCCACCTTGATCCCCTATATCGACAGCAGCGCCGAGATGGCGACCTTGAGCGGCAAGTTCAGGGAGATGGCCAGCAAGGTCAGTCAGCAACACGATGATTTGTTGGAAAAATCCAGCCAGATGGAGATGGCTGCATTCACCGACCCCTTGACCCGTTGTTTCAATCGTCGCTATCTCGATGGTTGGTTGCAGGCCAACCGGGCCAAACCTTGTCGGTTATTGCTGCTGGATCTGGATCATTTCAAGCGGATCAATGACCGCCTTGGCCATGACATCGGGGATCTGGTGCTGAAACAGCTGGCGGATCTGCTGCGCAAGGTGGTGACAGGAGAGCGCGAGCCGATCATCCGGCTGGGCGGGGAGGAGTTCTTGTTGCTGCTACAAGTGGATGACGAGCAAGAGTTGGCGTTGCGGGTCGAATATCTGCGCCAGCGTGTCGCTCAGCACCGCTTTGGCAGAGAGGATGCGCCACTCTGGTTGACGGTGTCGCTGGGGTTCTGCCGCTATCCGTTGCACCCGGAGTACCCGGATTCATTCTGGAGTCACAGCTTCAAACTGGCGGACATGGCGCTGTACCAGGCCAAAGTCGGAGGGCGAAATCGGTGGTTTGGCTATGCTGGTACCCTCTCTGCGGAGGGCATGGGCCAGACTCCGGAACAGCTTGCCGAAGGGGGAGATATCACCCTGCTGCACTCTGTCAATCCGGATTAACCCTGCCGTACCAATACCAGATAGGCCAGGGCGACAATAAAACCGAGCAGAATAAAGAGAAAGGATCCGATTCCCCACACGGCCGCGAGAAAGGCCCCCACCTTTTGCCATTTCGACTCATTTTTCATAAATAAACCATTACTTCCCAGTAACTTGTATGGCGCAAAAAATACGCTGATTTGCCCATATTAACAACAATTAATAGCCGCGCTGCCGCGCAATAAGATGTGGTTTGTTTGCTCCTTTTGTCTCTGGAAGCGGGTAGTTACAACCTGTCCAAACAGGTATTTCGGCTTGTTGTCTGGGGACTCAACGAGATTGGGATGGCGCGCAAAGATGTCACACCAATCGATTTATTTCTGTGCAACCTTTGCTCCAAGTCAATAACTTTGCATTTACAAGGGCATATAGTCAGCGGGCTTACAGCATCAAATGAAAACAAAAAAAGGGATTACGTGATGAAAAAATTACTTCCTCTGATGATTGCCGCTGCAGTGACCTCTCCTTTCGCCATGGCCCATCAGGCTGGTGATATTCTGGTTCGTGGTGGTTTGGCCATCGTTTCTCCTCAGGAGAGCAGTGACAACGTATTGGGTACCGGTGAATTTGAGATTAACAGTAATCAACAGCTTGGCCTGACCCTCGGTTATATGATCACCGACAACTGGGGTGTTGAGTTGCTGGCTGCAACCCCGTTCTCCCATCGTGTGAGCACTGCTGGATTGGGGGAAATTGCCAAGGTTAAGCATCTGCCACCCACATTGATGGCCCAATACTATTTTGGCGATGCCCAGAGCAAGGTTCGCCCGTATGTTGGTGTGGGCGTGAACTACACTACCTTCTTTGATGAGAAAGGGGTGGGAGCACTTGATGGTGCGAATATCAGCCTTGACGACTCTTGGGGTCTGGCAGGTCAGGTCGGTATCGATATGGCGGTTACAGATCGCTGGTTTGTAAACGGTTCAGCCTGGATCATGGATATCGATACAGATGTTAAAGTTGATGGTGTTGGCACCTTCAAAACGCATATCGACCCGATGGCCTTTATGGTGAGTGTTGGCTACCGCTTCTAATGATTCGGATTGCGGTTCTGAACGGACCGCGGAAGATAGCAAAGTACGTCTCTTTCAGCCCGGCTTGTGCCGGGCTTTTTTTGGTTGGCTGATTTTGTCTGGACTGTGATCCAACCCGATACAAATCAATTAAATACCTGCCGCTTTATTTCAGTTATTCGCCACCCCTGCCGATAGTGACTATGTTCACTTTACCTTCCCCCAATGAGTGAGGATGTCTCCATGGGCTTATCTATCGTGCAGCGGATCATCGCCGGATTCGTGTTGATGCTGCTGTTGCTGATCCTGCTTGGTGTGATCAGTACCTTTAAAATCAAGGGTATAAATGACGGCCTCTCTGCCGTATCTGACCGAGCAACCCCACTAGTAGTGGCTGTCGCAGGTCTCAAGGGGGCACTGCAGGATAGTAACCGCTGGGTGCTGGTCTACCGCACCAGTGAAGATGCCGCCCAGTTGCCGCAGCTGGCCAATCAGTTCAAGGAGCAGCAAAATCGCTTCGCCCAGCTGAGTCAGGAGATGGGTAAATTTACCGATGTCGCAGATGCTCGTGCCCGCTTCCAACAGGTCGAGAGTGCTACCACTCAATTTTATGGCTTGGCTGATCAGGTGTTGGCCCAGCATCGGCAGTGGGTCAGTGCGCTGGAGCAGCGTCACAAGCTGGAGATGGAATTTATCCGCCTTGAGGATACCTACCAGTGGGCGGCGGATCTGCTGCTGCAACAGACCGCCAGCAAGCGCTCCATGCGCAACAAGGCGGAACTTATTACCTCAGGTATCGCCCGCGATCTGAAGAATATCCGTCGTGCCGATGCCAAAACCGACCTGAACGAGCTGGAAAAGGTACTCAGCAAGGACATCGAGATGGCCCGCAAGCGTCTGGAGCGGGTGCTGGTGCCCGATGATGTGAAAGCGCGGTTTGTCTCCAATCTGGATCGGATGCAGGAGCTGGCGCTCGGCGCTCAGGGCTTGCTGGCAACCATGCGTCAGGCTCAGCAACTGGCGCTGTCGCTGGCCACGCAAAATCAGCAGCTGGATGCCAGTCTGGTCAACAGCCTCAATTTGCTCGATGAGATGGGCAAGTCCGCCGGGGCCATTGCCAGCGACAGCCGGATCAACGCCGATGCGGCGGTCAGCAGTGCCAGCTTCTGGATCCTGGTGGTTGCCGCTATGTCGGCAGCTGCCGCACTGGTGATCGGCTATACCACGGCGCGCAGCATTCAGCGCCCGTTGCAGATGATCAACAAGGAGCTCGATTACATGGCGGCCGGTGACATGACCCGCCGCATCAACTACCGCAGCAGTTGCGAATTTGGCAGCCTATCTCGCTCCATCGATACGCTGGCGGGCAAGACCGGCGAGCTGCTCTCTCAAATCAATGCGGGTTCCCGCCATCTGGTGGATGAGGCAAGCCGCGCCGCCGAGATCAGCGAACGGGCCATGTCTCGGGTACAGGAGCAGAAGAGCCAGACCGATCAGGTGGCCGCCGCCATTACCGAGCTGGAAGTGAGCGCCACCGAGGTGGCCCGCTCTACCGATGGCACCAAGCGCGAAGTGGATCTGGCCGATGAAGAGGCTCGTAGTGGTCGCCAGAAAGTGGCCACCACTCGCCGGATCACCGAGCAGCTGGCTGGCGCCATGGAGGAGGCGGTCGGGATCACCTACAAGCTTGGGGAATTCAGTAACAACATCGGCAGCATTCTCGATGTGATCCGCAGTATTGCCGAGCAGACCAACCTGCTGGCCTTGAACGCCGCCATCGAAGCGGCTCGTGCTGGCGATGCCGGTCGCGGTTTTGCGGTGGTGGCCGATGAGGTACGGGCGCTGGCCAATCGCACCCAGACGTCGACCGAAGAGATCCAGGGGATGATTGAGAACCTGCAGAGCTCCAGCAAGCATGTGGTTGAAGTGATGGGGCGTAGCCAGGAGCAGACCCAGAGCTGTGTCGAGCAGACCCGCGAGATGGATGTGGCGCTGCAATCCATTGCCGAGCGGATGGGGGCCATCAAGTCGATGGCCGATCAAGTGGCCCATGCCGCTCAGGAGCAGATCTCCGTCAGTCAGGGGGTCGCTCGTCATATCGCCGGTATTGCCGATGTGGCATACGAGACCGAACGGGAGGCGCGCGAATCCGCCAGCAGCAGCGAAGTGCTGGCAGACCTGGTCGCCAAACAGCAGCAATTGATCGCACATTTCAAGGTCTAGGAGGGCTTATGTCTAAAAAGTGGATTGGAGCCCTGAGTCTCCTGTTGTGTGGCCAGCTGATGGCCAGCGAGCTGGTGATTGAAAGCTGGCGAACCGATGACAAGGCGTTGTGGGAGCAGAAAATCATCCCGGCGTTTGAAGCGGCGCATCCCGGCATCAAGGTGAGTTTTCATCCGGTGCAGAACGTTAACTACATGCCTACCTTGCTGGAGAACCTGAAGGCCGGCAAGGCTGGGGATCTCATTACCTGTCGTCCGTTTGATGATTCGCTTGCCCTGTTCAAGGCGGGCCATCTGGCCGAGCTGACCGAGATGGCGGGGATGGAGAACTTCCCGAGTTTTGCCCAGTCACCCTGGCAGACGGATTCCGGAGCCCAGACCTTCTGCGTACCCATGGCCTCGGTGATCCATGGCTTCTTCTATAACAAGAAGATCTTCAGTGAGTTAGGGCTCACCTTGCCGCAAACCCGCGATCAGTTCTTCGCCGCGCTGGAAAAGATCAAGGCGGACGGTCGCTATGTGCCGCTGGCCATGAGTGGTTCCGAGAGCTGGGTTGCCTCCGAACTGGGGTTCCAGAACATTGGCCCCAACTACTGGAAAGGGGAGGACGGCCGTCTGGCACTGATCGGCGGGCAGGAGCGGTTGGACAACCCGCAATATGTGAAGGTGTTCGACGAGCTGGCCCGCTGGCGTTCCTACCTCGGTGAAGGTGGCGAGAGCCGCGATTATGCGACCAGTAACGAGCTGTTCACCTCCGGCAAGGCCGCCTTCTATGTGGCGGGCTCCTGGGAGATTGCCCCCTTCACCGGCAAGGTCGATTTTGGCGTCATGCGTCCGCCGGTGGCCAAACAGGGTGATGGCTGTTTCTTTACCGACCACACCGATATCGGTATGGGGATGAACCCTGCCAGCAAGAACAAAGAGGGGGCAATGGCCTTCCTGCAGTGGCTGACGACGCCGCAATTTGCAGAGCTCTATACCAACTCGCTGCCGGGATTCTTCTCCCTCTCCAACCACTTTTTCGATGTCACCAATCCGGCGGCCAAAGAGATGATGGAGTGGCGCGATCAGTGTGACTCGACCATTCGGGTAGCGACCCAGATCCTCTCCCGTGGTACGCCCAAGTTGGGGGATGAACTGGCCGAGGTGAGTCAGGCGGTGCTGCTTGGCAAGATGGAGCCCAAGGCTGCCGCAGATCGACTGGAAAGTGGCTTGAAGGGCTGGTATGCCCCTCATCAGGGCAACAAGGCCAAGAGCGCGGATTGTCAGTGTGATGCGGTTGCCCCTGCTCCTGTTTCAGCGCCGACGACTGAGGTGTCCGCAGCTCCCGCGACCAGTGAAACATCGGCCGTGGTGGCACCAGCTGTGACTCCCGCAGAACCCGCATCAGCGGCCGCGGCCCCATTACCGGCGCCGTCGGATGAGGTGGAGCAGGCGCTCTCCAACGAGCTGGAGGCGCCACAGCAGCCACAGCAATAGGTCATCTGCATCAATAAGAGCGGGAGGCATCAGCCTCCCATTTTTTATGGCTCGCGGCCAGCAGGTATCGCTTTATTGTGCTTCGTGGGGCCAGCGGCAGAGGCTGCCGATGCGGGCAACCGGGGCAAACCCCAGAGAGCGGTAAATGCGCTGGGCATGGTAATGCTCGTCAGCCACTATGATCAGCTGTTTGGCACGGGATAATCCTGCGCGAGCCACTTGACTCAGCAGTTGGCGGCATAACCCCTGATTGCGCCACGCATGGTGCGTGCGTACCAACTGGAAGCGCCCAAGTGTGCCGCAAAAGAAGAGGCCACAGCTGGCGACCAGTTGACCCTCTCGCCAGATCCCCCACCAGTCCCCGAGACCATCGGCAATCATGGCCTGATAGAGCGCCTGGCGGGATCGCAGATAGGGGAGATAGCTCTGTTCCGAGTGCCCCTCATCCCGCTCATGGAGTTCGAAGTCGATCCACTCAGGCCAATCAGCAGTGGTGAAAGTACGAGCGTCAACCTTGTCCATATCACTGTGAGGAGGTGGGCAGCTCTGCTCATCCAGCGCCAGCACCACGCATTCCATATATTGGTATCCCGTTGCGACAAAACCGGCGATCCGGCTGTTTTGCCCGGCTGCCAGTGGCCATTGGAAGGTGCGGTGGCGCACTCGAGGATCCTGGCCGATCAGCAGATCGAATGCGGCTTCCAGCCAGCCTTTGTCACGGTCGCTGGGCGGGGTGGGGAGCAGCAGGTAGTTGCCGAAGTAATAGTCGGGAGCATCCGGCGTGCGAACCGCCCAGAACTGATCGTGCTGAACGACCTCGCCCTGATAGCGATCGAACAGCAAGTCGGTGGCAAAGCCGGGGTGGGTATCCATGATGGTGCTCCTGCAAAGACTCATTCTGTTATCGGCAGGAGTGGGAAATAGATGAAAAGGGGCCGGAGAAACCTCCGGCCAAACAATCACACGCAGATTCAGAACGTCCAGGACGATCTGCCCCCATCATAACTCGACTGGGGCAATTTTGGGATGGGCACTTTTCGGTTACGTACCGTTAATTTTGTAAATATGAAGTTCGTCAGATCGGATGTGAGGTAAATCCCTGTTGACTTTGTGTCGTTTTACTCATAAATATAAAGACGTTTAGACGTCCAAACATCCGTTTTGACGTAGGCAGATGGATTGCAGGACAGGGAGAAGAGCAGATGGGTTTTCACAGTGCACGTCAGGTTGAAGCGCTCAACCAGAGCTTGGCAGATTTGAATGGCGATATATCGGTCAGTTTCGAGTTTTTTCCGCCCAACAGTGAAGGGATGGAGAATACCCTCTGGCAGTCCATCGAACGGCTGAAAGTGCTGGAACCCAAGTTCGTCTCCGTTACTTATGGCGCCAACTCCGGTACCCGTGATCGCACTCACAAGGTGATCAAGGACATCAAGGAACGGACAGGCCTGATTGCGGCGCCGCACCTGACCTGTATCGATGCCAGTCGCGACGAGCTGCGCACCATCGCCCGCGACTACTGGAACAGCGGTATTCGTCATATCGTGGCTCTGCGCGGTGATTTGCCGCAGGGGTTGGAGAAGCCGGATATGTATGCCACCGACCTGGTTGCCCTGCTCAAGTCGGAGGCTGACTTCGATATCTCGGTTGCCGCCTATCCGGAAGGGCACCCGGAGGCCAAGAGTGCGCAATCCGACCTGCTCAACCTCAAGCGCAAGATCGATGCCGGCGCTAACCGCGCTATCACCCAGTTCTTCTTCGATGTGGAAACGTATTTGCGCTTTCGGGATCGCTGCGCCGCCATCGGTATTGATGCTGAAATCGTGCCGGGGATCCTGCCGGTCTCCAACTATCAGACCCTGGCCAAGTTTGCCGGTTTTACCAACGTGAAGATCCCGCGTTGGATGCATCAGCGTTTCGAGGGGTTGGATAACGATCAGATGACTCGCAATCTGGTGGGGGCTAGCATCGCCATCGATCAGGTGCGCGTGCTGAGTCAGGAAGGGGTGAAGGATTTCCACTTCTATACCCTGAACCGCTCCGAGCTGACTTATGCCATCTGCCATACTCTGGGGGTTCGTCCCAAGGGTTGAGCGGTGGTCACCGCGATAAAAGCAAAAAGCCAATGAGTTGCTCATTGGCTTTTTCGTTATGGCCGATTATCAAGGTCTGGTCGGGGCGATCTCTTTTGGCTCAAGATCGATAACCGCATTACCGGCAGCCCCCGGATACTGGCGATAGACCTGATCCTGCTCCAGTGTGTAGAAGGTATCCAGATAGTCGTCGTTGTTGGTCATCCAGGAGTCGGGCAGTGCCTTGACGATGCGACCGCCGAGATCGAGGAAGGGCAGTGCTTCCGGCACGCCACCCGCAGTAAAGCCGAGTTTGAGAGCTTCAATCAGCAGGGCGCTCAGCTCCTTGTAGTTGACGTTGTCATCCTGCTCCATCATCACCACATCGACGGCACCCCAGCGATAGCGATCCCAGTAAACCAGGATCTGGTTGGGGGTGTAGTCTGTGTTGTCATAGTCGAGGTACGGCATGTCGACAATATCAACCACTGGCTCATCCCGGCTGGGGTTGACCCCTGCGACCACCGCATACACTTCGGCTGCGCCGAGTAGCCAGGGCTCCTGATCATCCTTCAGTCTGATCTTTTTCAGGATACTGGTCTTGAGTGGCGCCGTGCTGGCCGCCACTCGCGGAGCGCTTTGCAGATCCGCATCGGCCAGCGCTTTGCGCATCACCTTCAAGCCTGCGTTTTTGGCTTTGACGGGATCGGCTTCGACTACCAGAACCGGCCGTGCCGGTGCCTTGTCCACATCCAGATAGACGGGATTGCCAGCGCTGTCGAACGCTTCAATGGTGCTCCAGCTCTTCTCATCCCCACTAGGAACATAGGCCACCAGCGGTTCGACGCCCTGTTGCAGTGCTGCGGCCTGATCGGTGTTGGCCAGCCGCAACTGCATCAGTTGCTTGACCTCGCCATCCAGTCCTTGCCGGCTGATGGCCGCCTGGTTGGCATCGGTCGCCTGCCGCTTAAGGCGCGGGCTGGCCTTCTGCAGCAGATTGGGAAGCGGGCTCTGGTATTGCTGATTGCTCAGCAGGGGCAGCAGGTTTTTCTGCTGAAGTGCGAGCTGGCGAGCCAGCTCTCGATCCGTATCGGCAGCCTGGACGCTCGTAGCACCCAGTATGGCCAGTAGTAACAAGACAGCCTGATTTTTCATTTTTACTCTCCGTTTCATGGAACCTGACAGGGCACCATGTCCGGGAAGATTGGTGCCCTGGCACCACTAGAAGGAAATTAGTTTCACTTGTGAATCATTTTATCTGGATAGTGTGCAGAGGTTCACGGTTTGAGGCTCAATTGATTCCTTTGTCGATATAATTGGAACTGATAGATAGCCAGACCAATCAGCAGACCCCAGCAGGCTGCCGCGATGCCGAGCAGGCTGATCCCGGACGCGGTAATAATAAAGGTGAGCAGCGCAGCTTCTCGCGCTTCATCCTCTTGCAAGGCGGAGTGCAGGCTGCTGCCGATGGTGCCTAACAGGGCCAAACCAGCGACGCAGGTGACAAGGGCTGCCGGAAAGGCGCTAAACAGGGCCGCGACGGTTGCGCCGAAGCAGCCGGTCAGGAGATAAAAGCAACCCGCCCATACCGCAGCTGGCCAGCGGCGCTTGGTATCCGAGTCGACCTCTTTGCCCATGCAGATGGTGGCAGTGATGGCGGCCAGATTGAAGGCATAGCCGCCAAAAGGGGCGAGCAGCAGGCCAGTCAGGCCAGTCCAGCTGATCAGCGAGGAGGTGGAAGGCTGATAGCCATGGGCCCGCAAGATGGCAATTCCCGGCATGTTTTGCGATGTCATGGTGACAATGAACAGCGGCAGCGCGATACCAAACAGAGCATCAAGGGAGAAGGCTGGCCATGTCCAGACCGGGCTGGCGAGTTGCCAGTGAAGGGTGCCCAGTTGCAAATCCCCCCGCACGCTGCAGGTCAGCATCCCCACTCCCAGTACCAATACCATGGTATAGCGGGGCCAGAGATGACGCCCCAACAGGAAAGTCAGCAGCAAGGTACCAAGCAGCAAGGGATCTTGCGGGGCGATCTTGAACAGATCCAGCCCGAATCTGAGCAGCACCCCAGCGAGCATGGCGGCGGCTAGTGGAGCCGGGATATGCTTCATCAAGCGGTCGAACCAGCCGCTGATGCCACATAGGGTGATCAGCAGGGACGAGATCACAAAGGCGCCGATGGCTTCCGCCAGAGTGAAGTTGCCCAGCGTGGTGATCAGCAGGGCCGCGCCCGGGGTGGACCAAGCGGTCAGTACGGGCATGCGGTAATAGAGAGAGAGGCCGATGCAGCTCACCCCCATACCTATCCCCAGCGTCCATAGCCAGGAGGCGACTTGGGCAGTATCAGCGCCAGCCGCCGTGGCGGCCTGGATGATCAGGATGACGGAGCTGGTGTAGCCGACCATCACGGCGATAAAGCCTGCGACCAGATGGGGGAGGGCGAAGGGCATGGGGATTTCCTCTTGGCGTTGTGACGCGCTGTGCGTTATTGCGTACAATCTGGTTTTGACTATATTGCTGTGCGCTATAACGCACAAGGCGCATCGTGCAAGAGTAATAAAGAGGTTGTTATGCAAGAGATGAGTCAACATCTGGCTGCTCGACTGAAGGAGCTGCGCAGCGAGCGCGGCTGGAGTCTGGATGCCGCCGCGCGCGAAACGGGTGTCAGCAAGGCTATGCTGGGGCAGATTGAGCGGGGGGAGTCCAGCCCGACGGTGGCGACCCTGTGGAAGATTGCGACCGGTTTTCGAGTCTCATTTTCCAGTTTCATCGAGCCCGCACCCGCCGCGCAGGAAGAGGTGCTTTATCGCACCGCCGATGCCATTCGCCAGCAGCCAGCGGGAGAGGGTATGCAAGTGGCGCCGCTCTTCCCTTATGAAAACCGGTTTGGCTTCGAATTGCTTGAGCTGACCCTGTTGCCGGGTTACCAGCGTGAATCTGAACCCCATGAGCCGGGAGTGACCGAACATGTCATCGTCATCAGCGGCATGATGGAGGTGCTGGTGGAAGGGGAGTGGCGCTCACTGGTGCAAGGGGAAGCGGTGCGTTTTGCTGCCGACCGTCCCCACGGTTATCGCAATCTGGGCATAGCCCCGGCAATTTTCCACAACTTGATTCACTATCCGGTGGCAACACCCTGAACATGTTCCGCAGTCATCAACCCGGTCGACCATCTGCTCTGGGGCGGATCAGTATCGGGGTATAGACCCAGACAAACAGACCATAGGCCGCGATCCAGGCAAGCGCGCTGAGGTTCCAGCCATGCAGGGTATAAGCAGGCCAGAACAGCGGAATCGCCACCCGCATTGTAGCGGCAGCGATAACCAGAGCGAATGCGCCAGTGATCCTGCGTCCTACCTGCAAGGCCCGACCGCTATGGCCGAGGGAGACTCGTGCAATCATGCCCAGAATCATGGTGCCCATACAGCCTGCGCTGAGCAGGTGACTGGCCATCGACAACGTGATGGGCAGACCCGCGCTATGTACCGCAAGGGCGAACAGGCCAAGAGGGATAAACAGATAAGCAAGATGAAGTGACCACAGCAGGGGATGCGCAAGGGTCGATGGCAGATGCCAACGCAGTTGCCGCCACAGATGCAAACTCGCCGCCACTATATAGAGAGGCACTATATATATGCTGGTGACCCATTGGGTGGGGAGCAGCAGCCAGCAGAGCAAGATAAGCCACAGTGTCGCGAGCGCCGCCCGCTCCAGCCAGAGCTGAGGTGCGGCTTTCTCCTGACCGGTTGCTCGGGCGGTGAAGAACGGAATCACCCTTCCACCCATCACGGCGATCAGGGTGGTAAACAACAGCACAGTGGTGATCAGCAGATGCTCAACGATAGTCCACTCTTTATGCCATAACCAGCTGGCGCCATTGAGCAGGGTCAGTATCAGCAACAGGGGCACGAAGAACAGGTTGCGCCATTGCCGGGTTATCAAGATAGGCTTGGCAAGGAGCCAGGCGCAAAGCGGCAGCCAGATCAGGTCTGCCACCATCAGGAGCCTATTCTCTTCACCCAGCCAGGGTAACAAGGTCCTTGGTAACATCCACAACCCCACCACCAGCGCCAATGGCCAGCTTCGAACACCAGGATGGGCCGTCCAGTTCTGCACCGCGGTGAGCAAGAAACCCGCGACGATGGCAGCCCCGAAACCAAACAGCATCTCATGACCATGCCACCAGATCGGGTTGGCAATCCCTGGCAAGGTTAGCCAACCGTTGAGCTGCCCCAGCCAGAGCAACATGGCGACGGCAGCAAACAGAGCCCCGAACAAAAAGAAGGGTCGGAACCCCAAGCGGAACAGCGGGACGATTTGCTCTTCCTTATGGCTATCGAGGATTTGATGCATGAGGGCATTCCAATTGAACATTTGAGATGGCAATTATAAATTGGCTTTTCAAATATTCAATTTAAATCCGGCAATAGTCAGGATTGATGCCATTTTGAGCAAAAAAAGAGGTGATTGCTTGATATCTGAGCGAACGAACTTTTTTGCTGAAAAAGCCCTTGTCATCGCGGCGCGGCTCCCTATAATGCGCCCCTACCAGCACGGCGGAACACGCCAACC
>NZ_LYSQ01000044.1:0-13658 GCF_001728955.1 Aeromonas sp. DNP9
CTCTGCTGAAAAAGGGCCATGGCGACATGGCCCTTTTTTGTTATCCTTGCGCCCCTCAAATTTGTCGGAGGCCAAGGTGAACCGTTTTGCTCTCGCCCGCCGGGAAGCAGCTTTCTGCCTGCTGCTGACCCTGTTCTACTTCTTTGCCTGGTATGGCACCGCCTATTTTATCCCGCTCCAGCTGGAGTTGTGGGGGCTGCCACTGTGGTTCCTGCTCAGTTGCATGGTGATGCCACTGCTGTTCATTCTGCTCTGCGCCCTGATGGTGAACCGGCTGTTTGTGGAGATCCCCCTCGATACCCACGCCCCTTCCGGCAAGGAGTCATCCCATGAATCTTGAGCTGATGCTGCCGCTCGTCATCTATCTGGTGCTGGTGCTGGGGGTCGGTTTCTGGGCCAGCCGCCATCGCGCAGAAGGCAACTTCGTGCAGGAGTACTTCATCGGCAACCGCAGCATGGGCGGGCTGGTGCTGGCGATGACGCTAGTGGCCACCTACACCTCGGCCTCCTCCTTTATCGGTGGGCCGGGCGCGGCCTACAAGATCGGTCTGGGCTGGGTGTTGCTGGCGATGATCCAGCTGCCCACCGTCTGGCTCACTCTGGGAGTGCTTGGCAAGAAGTTCGCCATCATCGCCCGCCGGGTCAATGCAGTGACCATCAACGACATGCTGTGGGCCCGCTACCAGAGCAAGGCGGTGGTGATCCTCGGCTCCGTTACTATCATCCTCGCCTTTATCGCGACCATGGTGGTGCAGTTTATCGGTGGCGCTCGCCTGCTGGAGACCGCCACCGGCCTCTCCTACCAGCAGGGCTTGATGCTGTTTGCCAGCTGCGTACTGCTCTACACCATCATCGGCGGTTTTCGCGCCGTGGTGATGACCGATGCCCTGCAGGGGATCATCATGCTGATCGGCACCGGTGCCTTGCTGGCGGGGATTCTGATTGCCGGTGACGGTCTGCCGAACCTTATCCACCAGCTCAGGGAGATCGATCCCAAGCTGGTAAGCCCGCAAGGGGCTGGCGACATGCTGACCCAGCCCTTCATGCTGAGCTTCTGGATCCTGGTCTGTGTCGGGGTGGTGGGGCTGCCCCACTCGGCGCTGCGCTGCTTTGGCTATCGCGACAGCAAGGCACTCCATCGCGGCATTCTGATCGGCACCGTGGTCAGCGCCCTGCTGATGTTCGGCATGCATCTGGCGGGCGCACTTGGCCGCGCCATCCTGCCGGGCATGGACAGCCCGGACAAGATCATGCCCTCCCTGATGATGGAAGTGCTGCCCCCCTGGCTGGCCGGGGTCTTTCTGGCGGCGCCGATGGCGGCCATCATGTCCACCATCGACTCCCAGCTGATCCAGGCTTCCGCCACTCTGGTGAAAGATCTCTACCTCAACTATCTCAATCCAAAGCAGGAGAAGCTGGAGGTGCGCATCCCCCGCCTCTCCCTGCTCTGCACCCTGATCCTCGGCACCCTGGTGCTGCTGGCGGCGTTGCAACCGCCCGAGATGATCATCTGGCTCAACCTGCTTGCCTTTGGCGGTCTGCAGGCGGTGTTCCTCTGGCCACTGGTGCTCGGCCTCTACTGGTCGCGGGCCAACGGCCCGGGCGCGCTGGCCAGCATGGTCAGCGGCATCGTCAGCTATGGGGTACTCAGTCAGTGGGGGATCAAGCTGGCTGGCCTGCACGCCATCGTGCCAAGCCTCACGCTGGCGCTGGTGGTCTTTATCACGGTCAGCCTGCTGACGGCACCGCCCTCGCGAGAAGTGCGCGAGCTTTTCGGGCAGAAATAATAAAAATATAAATTAGGGGTTCCAAAACTATCCCCAAATAGGTGTTTTCCGGTTAAACTGTGCGCCAAGTCACAGAACGTAGCCGCTGTATGCCCGTTAAAGCCACTCGACAAGTCGTTACTCAAGCCCTGCAGCGGCTCGGTTATGCCCTGCTGCTGCCCGTCTCCATCCTGCCGATGGCGGCATTGATCTACCGGCTTGGGCAACCCGACGTACTCGATTTGGCGGTGCTCTCCCTCACCGGTCAGGCGATCTTCAGCCAGATGCCGCTCATCTATGCGGTGGCGATCGCCTTTGGCCTGAGTCGGCAGGAGCTGGGCGGACAGACGCTGGCGGGTGCGGTCAACTTTCTGCTGCTCAGTACCGCCTTCAATACCCTGGCCCCCAATCTGCATGCCGACATGATCTGCGGCCTGCTGGCGGGGCTCACCACCGCCATCATCTATCCCTGGGTACACCAGCAAACACTGCCTCGCTGGCTGCAGATCGCCAAGGGGGAGTTTCCCTGCCTGCTGGTGTCGGCCCTGGCCTGCCTGCTGATCGCCATCCCCCTCTCGCTGCTGTGGCCACCGCTGGAGCGCGGGCTGACCCTGCTCACCTCCGAGCTGCTCACCACGCCGTTTGGCGCCTTCTGCTACGGCACCCTCAACCGGCTGCTGATCCCGCTCGGGCTGCATCAGGTATTGGGCAGCGTCATCGGCCTTGGTGAGAGCAACCTGCAGGCGCTGGCCACCGCCCAACCCCTTCATGAAGGGTATGTGGCCGGTCTCTACCCCATCATTATGTTCGGCCTGCCGGGCGCCTGTTTTGCCATCTGGCTTCACCGCCAGCGGATGCAGCGGCTGCCGCAGGGCGGGCTGCTGCTCACCCTAGCGCTCACCTCGGCACTGGTGGGTATCACAGAGCCCATCGAGTTTCTGTTCGCCTTTACCGCCCCCTGGCTGTTTCTCGCCCACGCCCTGCTGACCGGGCTATCGCTCGCTGTCTGTAGCGGGCTGGGGATCAAGGTGGGCAGTTACTTCTCCGCCGGTCTGCTGGATCTGGTGCTGAGCTATCAGGCTGGGGAGCACAGCTTCTGGCTCATCCCGGTCGGGATCCTGTTCTTCGTCGCCTACACCCTGCTCTTTTACCAACTGCTGGAGCGCGCCCCCCTCAGCATGCCGAGCAAGCCCATCGCAGTGGAGCATCCGTGCCTTGCCAGCGTTGCCCCCTCAGACCCGCAGATGCTGGCGATCCAGTACCTCAAGGTGCTGGGCGGGATGGACAATCTGGTGGCGATGAGTGTCTGTATCACCCGCCTCAGCCTGCGGGTGCGCGATATTTCACTGGTGGATGAATCTCGCCTGCTGGGCCTCGGCTGCCTCTCCTGGATCCAGCTCAACGAGCACCAGCTGGTGCTGGTGCTGGGCCCCAGCGCCAGCCTGATTGAAGGGCAGATCCGCATGCTGGCGGAGCGCCAGTCGGTCCCCCTTGGCCTCAAGCCCAATCAGGAGTCGGCCAGCCAGAGCAGCTGGTAACTCAGGCGAACGGCAACCGCTCGGCCACGAAATCCATCAGGGTGCGCAGGGCGGGGGCCAGATGCTCCCGACTCGGATAGATTAGGTAGAACGGGTTGGCCGGAATGGGCTGATCCGGCAACACCTTCTGCAGCCGCCCCGCCGCCAAATCCCCTTCACAGACATGGTGGGGCAACAGGGCAATCCCCCCGTCATGAAGCGCCATCTCCCGCAGCGCCAGCAAGCTGTTGCTGACACAGGCCCCCTGCGGCCGCCAGCCACCCTCCTGCAATGGCCACACCGGCATGGCCGAGTGCACCAGACAGGCATAACGGCCCAGCTCGCTCAGCTGTTGCGGCATGCCGTGGGCCGCCAGATAGGCGGGCGCTGCCACCAGATGACGCGCCACCTGACCGATACGCCGACAGATGAGGCTGGAGTCTTTCAGCGGCGCCGCCCGCAGCGCCAAATCATAACCTTCCCCCACCAGATCGAGCTGTTCATCGCTCAGGGTCAGTTCCAGCACCACCTCGGGATAGAGGGCGCGAAACTCGGCGAGGATCCGGCCAAGCAATAGAGTACCGGTCGCCTCGGGGGCAGTGATCCGCACCCGCCCCGCCGGGGCCGAGCGCAGCCGTGCCATCGCCAGATTGGCGCTGCGGGCCAATGCCAATAGCCCCTGACAGTGCTCCACATAGAGCTCCCCCTGCGGGGTCAGGCTCAACCTGCGGGTGGTGCGCTGCAACAGCCGCACCCCGAGCTGGGATTCGAGCCGCGAGATCTTCTGGCTCACCGATGACTTGGGCATACCGAGCAGCTCGGCGGCTCGGGTAAAGCTTCCCTGCTCCACCACGGTGGCAAACAGCCCCATCAACTCCAGATCGACATTGTTCATATATTCAAACAGTCTTTACCGATTACCCATCTTAATCTTGATAATCAACCAGACTAGAGTGAGTGGCAATCCCGAACACAGCGATTTGAAAGGAAATACCATGAAAGCCATTGCCCTGACTCACTATCTGCCAAGCGACCACCCCGACTGCTTTATCGCCGCCAACCTGCCAGAACCGGTTCCGGGTCCGCGGGATCTGCTGGTGCGGGTCACCGCCACCTCCGTCAATCCGGTAGATACCAAGGTGCGCTCCCCCAAGGCCAAAATTGAAAGCTCGCCCAGGGTACTGGGCTGGGATGCGGTGGGGGAAGTGATCGCCACCGGCAGCGAAGTGACCCTGTTCAAGGCGGGCGACCGGGTCTGGTATGCCGGCGACATCAGCCGCCCCGGCAGCAACAGCGCCCTGCAACTGGTGGATGAGCGTATCGCCGCGATCGCCCCCACCAGCGTGAGCGATGTGGAGGCCGCCGCCCTGCCGCTCACCGCCATCACCGCCTGGGAGACCCTGTTCGAGCGCTTCGTCCTCACCCGCGAAAGCCGTGGCAAACTGCTGATCATCGGCGGCGCCGGTGGCGTGGGCTCCATCGCCATCCAGCTGGCCCGCCAGCTCACCGGCATGGAGGTGATTGCTACCGCCTCCCGCCCCGAGAGCCGCGAGTGGTGCCTCGAAATGGGCGCCCATCAGGTCGTGAACCACCACAAGTTGCAGGAGGAGCTGACCGCCCTTGGCATCACTCAGGTCGATGCCATCTTCTGCACCAACGCCACCGCCGAGCACTGGGCCACCATGGCCGGGCTGATCCGCCCGTTTGGCCATATCTGCACCATCGCCGAATCGAGCGAGCCGTGGGATCTCTCCCTGCTCAAGAGCAAGAGTGTCACCTTCAGCCAGGAGTTCATGTTCACCCGCTCCCTGTTCCAGACGCCGGACATGATCGAGCAGCACCGCCTGCTCGGCCGGGTGGCGGCACTGGTCGATGAAGGGGTATTGCAGACCACCCTGACCAGAACCATCCCGTCACTGACCCCGGTCACGCTGGCTCAGGCCCATGCCGAGGTCGAGGCAGGCCGCATGGTAGGCAAGCTGGTGATCGACATGAGCGGCTTTGCCAACTAAGCCCTCCAACGCACCATGATGGGATAAGTTCACCAAGGAGATGCCCCAAACGGGCACAACCAGCGGCACTCATGACTGCCTGTGGCAGGCCAACGTCCGACAATCAGCCAAAAAAGAGGCCATTTCGCGAGAAATGGCCTGAATACCTGAACATTGGGGTAACAATCACACACATATCCTTATGCAGGACATATTAGTCTTTGCATCTGGCGTGCCAACAGCAGCATGAATGCGCCAAAAGGGCGTCAGCCCGTCCTTGAGCAAGGTGCCGACCTTGCTCTTTTTTTATCTGGCAGCCTGTTTACCAGGCAAACAAGTGCAGATAAAAAAATGCCACCCGAGGGTGGCAGTGAAAGATGACGGAACTTGAGCAAAGCGTTCAGCGAAAACCGGTCGTCTTCGCCTGCATAGAGCAATACAGGAACCGTGCCAATCCGGCAAAAGCCCCCGTATCCCTCCACGTCATGGGCAAACCACGACAGCACTGCCCCATGATGGTAGAATCTCGCGGTTTCACATTTATGAAGAGTCGACGCCATGCCCTGGATACAAATTCGAATCAACGCCACTGCCAAGACCGCAGACAAGGTGAGCAACATGCTGCTGGGGCGTGGAGCCCAGGCTGTGACCTTTATGGATGCCAAGGATGTGCCCGTCTACGAACCCATGCCCGGTGAAACCCCGCTCTGGGGCGAGACCGAAGTGATGGGTCTGTTCGATGCCGAAACCGACCCGGCTCCCACCATCGCCTTCTTCCAGCAGATCTTCGGCGAAAACGTCGGCTACAAGGTCGAGCAGCTGGAGGACAAGGACTGGGTGCGCGAATGGATGGATCACTTCCACCCGATGCAGTTTGGCGAGCGCCTCTGGATCTGCCCGAGCTGGCGCGATGTGCCGAACCCCGATGCAGTCAACGTCATGCTGGATCCGGGCCTGGCCTTCGGTACCGGTACCCACCCCACCACAGCCCTCTGCCTGCAGTGGCTGGACGGGCTGGATCTGACCGGTAAAACCGTGGTCGACTTTGGTTGCGGCTCCGGCATTCTCGGCATCGCCGCCCTGAAACTGGGTGCCGCCCGCGTCATCGGTATCGACATCGACCCGCAAGCCATTCAGGCCAGCCGCGACAACGCCGCGCGCAACGGCGTCGCCGACCAGATTGAGCTCTATCTGCCAGCCGACCAACCGCAAGATGTCGAAGCGGACGTGGTGGTCGCCAACATCCTGGCCGGCCCGCTGCGCGAACTGGCTCCACTTATCGCCGGTCACGGCAAAGCGGGCAGCCTGATGGCCCTCTCCGGCGTGCTGGAAAGCCAGGCCCCGGAGCTGGAAACCATCTACGGTCAGTGGTTCGAGATGGACCCGACCGCCGTCAAGGAGGAGTGGTGCCGCCTCTCCGGCCGCAAGCACGGCTAACTGCGGGCAACATAGACGCCAATCTCGTACCATCAGGGCTCCCGTTCGGGGGCCCTGATTGTTTTGGCCTGTCAGGCTCTTCCCGGTCCGTGGACATGGGCTTGATCGCCCTCCCTTCTGATTGTGTTCGTTTGAAAACAACAGACACCTTTTATTCCGGTAAGATAGCGGTCCGAGCCAACGCAACCGAGAAGGATTTCTTATGCGGATTGCCATTCTGGATGACTATCAGGATCAGGTGCGCCACCTCCCCTGCTTTGCCCTGCTGGCGGGTCATGACGTCACCATCCTCAACCAGAGCGAACCCGATACAACGCGCCTTGCCGCCCTGCTGGAAGGAATGGAAGCACTGGTGCTGACCCGCGAGCGTACCCGCATCGACGAACAGCTGCTGATACAGCTTCCCACCCTTAAACTCATCAGCCAGACCGGCAAAGTCAGCCAGCATATCGACCCGGCACTATGCCAGCAGTACGGCGTTGCCGTGGCAGAAGGGATCGGCAGCCCTATTGCTCCCGCCGAGCTCTGCTGGGCGCTCATCATGGCAGCCTCCCGCCATATACCTGCTTACAGCCAGGCGTTAAGCCAAGGCCAATGGCAGCAATCTGGTGACCTCGGTTTGGGACGCACGCTGCATGGGCTGACGCTCGGTATCTGGGGCTACGGCAAGATAGGCCAGCGGATCGCCCGCTATGGCAAGGCATTTGGCATGTCGGTACTGATATGGGGCAGTGAGGCTTCGCGCAGGCAGGCCGAGCTGGATGGCTATGCCCGCGCCTCCAGCAAGGAGGCTCTCTTCAGTCAAGCCGATATCCTCACGCTGCATTTGCGCCTGAGCGAGGCAACCCGCGGCTGTGTTACCCGCGCAGACCTTACCCGAATGAAGAGAAACTCCTTGCTGGTCAATACCAGCCGGGCCGAGCTTATCGAGCCGGGCGCCCTCTATGCTGAGCTATGCAACCATCCAGGAAAACGGGCCGCGATCGATGTGTTTGACATCGAACCGGCAACGCCACAAAACGAGCCCCTGCTGCGCCTGCCCAACGTATTGGCGACACCTCATCTCGGCTATGTGGAGCAAAACAGCTACGAACTCTACTTTCGCGTGGCGTTCGAGAATGTGCTGGCCTTTGCCGAAGGCAGACCTGCCAACCTGGTTCTGCCCATATCGGGTGGATGATCACGTTACTTCTGCCGTATTGGCGCCAATATCCAAATCACTGGCAGATAAAGGAAAGCAACCTTCATGAGCGAATACCAGAAGATGATCAGCAGCCAACCTTACAACTGCATGGCCCCCGAGTTGGCGCAGCTGCGGTTGGAGGCGGCACGGCGCTACCGCCGTTTCAATCAGGCGGAAGATGAGGCTGCGCAGCGGGCACTACTGGCGGAGCTGATTGGCGAACTGGCAGAGAACGCCTTTATCTGTCCGCCCCTCTACTGTACCTATGGCCGCCACATCCAGCTTGGCAAGGACTCCTACATCAATATGGGGGCTACCCTGCTGGACAATGCCCCCATTCGCATCGGCGCCCATGTGATGATTGGGCCAAACGTGCAGATTTATACCGCAACCCATGCGCTGGAGGCCGACGAACGGATTCAGGGCACAGAGACGGCGCTGCCGGTCACCATTGAAGACAAGGTCTGGATTGGGGGCGGCGCCATCTTGCTGCCCGGCGTAACCATAGGGCGGGAAGCGATCGTCGGCGCGGGTGCCGTAGTCACCAAAGATGTACCGGCCGGAGCCCGGGTAGTCGGCAACCCGGCCCGGATCCTGCCAGCCAAAAGCAGGGCATAAGGTAGCCAACCGGGCTGTATGATGATGCAACCATTAGCTCACAGTAACCCCGACACCCCCTAAAAAAATAAAGCCCAATGTCACGAAGACGTTGGGCTGTTAAAAGGTGCTACGGAATTGCGACTCTCATCGCAGAAAAATTAGAAGGAGTGCCCTTCTAAACTGGCAAGGAGATATTAGCGAATGCGCAAACGTTTTACATAGTGAAATACCACAGGATTGCGAGGTACATCGCACTATTTAAATAATTACCTGCTATGGCGCGCGAAGCCTCTTTGAGCCATTTATTTTCCCCAATTTCTCTGGTTACTATTCACGGTTAAACAGAAAAGCCCCGATTTCTCGAGGCTTTGCTTCTCTCAACCGCAACGTGGCCGAAAAGTCAGAAACGGCGGACAAACTCATCGAGCGGCAGCTCGCGCAGTTTACGCGCTTCCAGCATTGGGGTGCCGAGGTAGAGGAAACCCACCAGCTGATCCTCTGCCGCCAGTCCCAATCCCTTGTTGATCTGCTCATCGAAGATAAACCAGCCGGAGCGCCAGATACCGTTGAAGCCCTGCGCCTGCGCCGCCATCTGCATCGCCATCAGGGCACAACCGGCTGAGAGTTCCTGCTCCAGTTTCGGCACCTTGGAGTGATCCTGATAACGGGTTGCCACGGCGACGACCAAGGGCGCCCGCAGTGGCGCTTCGCTGCACTTCTTGATGCTCTCTTCATCTTCACCACGGGCACGAGCCGCCTCGGCCAGCAGCTTGCCCAGCCGCTCACGCCCCTCCCCTTCAAACAGAATGAACTGCCAGGGAGTCAGGGTGCCGTGATCCGGCGCGCGCAGGCCCGCCTTGAGGATATTGTCGAGCACCTCACCGCTCGGGGCGGGATCTGCGAGACGGCCACAAGAGTGGCGATTGAGCAACAGGGTGAGGGCATCCATGGGCAATTCCTTCTCTGGGGCAATGATGGCGCTACCTTAGCACAGCACCGAACGAAGAAAACCCCTGAGGCTCAGGGGTTTATCTCATTCATGATGGCGGGGAGAGATTAGATGACCGCCGCCAGTTCGGCGCCCTGTCTGATCGCCCGCTTGGCATCCAGCTCGGCAGCCACGTCGGCACCGCCGATGATGTGCACCGGCTTGCCTGCCGCCTGCAACCCGGCCTGCAGTTCTTTAAGGGGCTCCTGCCCGGCGCAGACGATCACCTGATCCACCGGTAGACACTGCTTGGTCTCGCCCACCTGAATGTGCAAGCCCTCGTCATCGATCCCCAGATATTGCACGCCGGAGAACATCTGCACCTTGCGGTTCTTGAGCACGGTACGGTGGATCCAGCCGGTGGTCTTGCCAAGTCCGTCACCCACCTTGCTCTCCTTGCGCTGGAGCAGCCAGATCTGGCGCTCGGGGGCGTCGATTTCAGGAGCCGTGAGGCCACCGCGCTCGCCAAGCTGTTTGTCGATGCCCCACTCCTTGAGCCAGTGATCACGGTGCCCATCGGCATCCATCTCCACTTTCTTCTCTACCAGATACTCAGCTACATCGAAGCCGATGCCGCCGGCACCGATCACCGCCACCTTCTGGCCGACCGGTTTGTGATCCCGCAATACATCGAGATAACTCATCACCTTGGGATGTTCGATGCCCGGAATATTGGGGGTGCGCGGACGAATACCGGTTGCGAGGATCACCTCGTCAAAACCGCCGCCGAGCAGGCTCTCGGCACTCTGGCGCTGGCCGAGATAGAGCTCGACGCCGCACTTCTCCAGCCGTTTGGCAAAATAACGCAGAGTCTCGTGAAACTCCTCCTTGCCCGGGATCTGCTTGGCGAAGTTGAACTGGCCGCCGATTTCGCTGGCTTGATCGAACAGGCTCACCTGATGACCGCGCTCGGCAGCGTAGCAGGCAAACGCCAGCCCGGCCGGCCCCGCCCCCACCACCGCCAGCTTCTTGGGCTGTGGCACGCGGCCAAACGTCAATTCGGTTTCGAAACAGGCACGGGGATTGACCAGACAGGAGGCCCGCTTCTGCTTGAATACGTGATCGAGACAAGCCTGATTGCAGGCGATGCAGGTGTTGATCTCGTCCGCCCTGTCCTCGGCGGCCTTGATGACAAATTCGGGATCCGCCAGGAAGGGGCGCGCCATGGAGACCATATCCGCCTCACCCCCCGCCAGAATCCGCTCGGCCACCTCAGGGGTGTTAATCCGGTTGGTGGTGATAAGCGGCACCTTGAGATGCTTTTTCAGCTCGGCGGTCACCCAGCTGAAGGCGCCGCGCGGCACGCTGGTGGCGATGGTGGGAATACGCGCTTCGTGCCAACCGATGCCGGTGTTGATCAGGGTCACCCCCACCGCTTCCAGCGCTTTGCCGAGCGCAATCACCTCTTCCAGGGTCGAGCCCTGCTCCACCAGATCCAGCATGGAGAGGCGGAAGATAATGATGAAGTCGGTGCCGATCCGCTCGCGGATGGCGCGGACAATCTCCACCGGGAAGCGCATCCGGTTTTCGCTGCTGCCACCCCAGCCGTCCGTGCGTTTGTTGGTGCGCTCGCAGATGAACTGGTTGATGAGATAGCCTTCCGAGCCCATCACCTCGACGCCGTCATAACCGGCCGCCTTGGCCAGCGCAGCTGTAGCCGCGAAGTCGCGAATGGTGCCGCGGATCTGCCGCTCGCTCATGGCGCGCGGTTTGAACGGGGAGATGGGGGCCTTGAGGGCGCTCGGCGCCAGACTGAAGGGATGATAGGCGTAACGACCGGCATGGAGGATCTGCAGCGCTATCTTGCCCCCCTCCTGATGCACGGCGCTGGTCACCTTCTTGTGCTTGCTCACCTGCCAGGGGAAGCTCAGCTGGGAACCGTGAGGCACCAACCGACCGCGCAGGTTGGGGGCAATGCCGCCGGTGACGATAAGGCCAACACCACCACGGGCGCGCTCGGCATAAAAGGCAGCCAGCTTGTCAAAACCGCCCTTCTCCTCTTCGAGGCCGGTATGCATGGAGCCCATCAACACGCGGTTGCGCAGCTGGGTAAAACCAAGGTCGAGCGGGGTCAGCAGGGTCGGATAGCGGCTCACAATGCCTCCAGTTAATTTTTTGTTATCAAACTGAGGCTAGAGTAAAGAATCGAAAATTCTTTTTCAAACAAATGTTTGGACAATTTTTCAGCGAACAGCCGTGCCCTGAACGAAGATAGACGGGATCCGCCAGTCGGAAATGGCAATTTCGCCCGCAACTGGTTAATAATGGCTCTTCTCTACCCATTAACAGGGCGATAACGCGACTATGTCTATTTTCAAAGGTCTGGGTTGGTTGTTCCGCAGCCTGTGGCGCCTGCTCAATTTCACCCGGCTGATGCTGGTCAATCTGCTGTTTCTCATCGTAGTGCTGGTCATCGTCTTCAGCGTCAGCCAGAAAGAGGCTCCCAAGGCGCCCATCGAAGGGGCGCTGACCCTCAATCTCAACGGCGTGCTGGTGGAGCAACGCTCCCAGACAGATCCCACCGTACAACTGCTGCGCCAGATGGACAGCAGCGACGAACAGCCGAGCGAGATCGTCCTCTCCGACCTGCTGTGGGCCATCAAGAGTGCCAAGGATGACGAGCGCATCAAGGCGCTGGTGATCAAGCCGCAAGGGCTGCAGGGAGCCAACTTCACCAAACTGCAGGAGGTGGCGAGTGCCATCGACTCCTTCCGGGAGAGCGGCAAACCGGTGATCGCCATGGCCGACTTCTACACTCAGGGGCAATACCTGCTGGCGGCCCACGCCGATCACGTGCTGCTCAACCAGAGCGGCGCCGTGGTGATCGAGGGGCTTGGGGTTTACCAGACCTACTTCAAGTCGGCACTGGAGAAGCTCAACATCACCCCGCATGTATTCAAGGTCGGCACCTACAAGTCCTTCGTCGAGCCCTATACCCGCGACGAGATGTCCCCCGAGAGCAAAGAAGCGAACCAGCGCTGGCTGGATCAGCTGTGGCAATCCTATGTGGCTGACGTAGCCGAGCAGCGGGAGATCGAACCCGATGCGGTCGCGCCGGGCAAGGATCGCTTCCTCGAGCTGCTGCGCAAGGCCGGTGGCAATGCCGCCAACTACGCCCTCGATAACGGGCTGGTGGATCAGCTGGCGACACGCGACGAGATGACCCAGGCGGTCATTAAAGAGGTGGGTGAAGCGGACGACCACGGCTGGAAAGGGGTCGGCCTGAAAGAGTATCTGGCTGCCATTCCGGAACAATATCCCCAGAGCGGCAAGGATGAGGTGGGTCTGGTGGTCGCCAGCGGCGCCATCATGGATGGCGTGCAGCCTGCCGGCACCATCGGCGGTGATAGCCTCTCCGACCTGCTGGCCGATGCCCGTCGCGATGACAAGGTTAAAGCCGTGGTCCTGCGGGTCGACAGCCCCGGCGGCAGCGCCTTCGCCGCCGAGCAGATCCGCGCCGAGCTGCTGGCCCTGAAACAGGCTGGCAAGCCGGTAGTGGTCTCCATGGGCAGCTATGCCGCCTCCGGTGGCTACTGGATCTCCGCCGATGCGGACAAGATCTTCGCCTCCCCCACTACTCTCACCGGTTCCATCGGGGTATTCGGCATGTTCGCCACCATCGACAAGGCGTTGGCCCAGTTCGGGGTGCATACCGACGGGGTTGGCACCACAGATTATGTTGGCGTAGGCCCGACCCGCGCCCTGCCGGATCACGTCGGTCAGGCTATCCAGCTGAGCGTGGAAGATACCTACCAGCGCTTCATCGGTCTGGTCAGCAAGGGTCGTGGTCTGAGCCCGGAAGAGGCAGAGAAAGCGGCCGAAGGTCGGGTCTGGACCGGCGAAGATGCCAAGGCCCTGGGTCTGGTGGACGAGTTCGGCAATCTGGATGACGCCATCAAGGCCGCCGCCGAACTAGCCAACCTCAAAGAGTGGCAGGTGACCCCCATCGAGCAGGAGGAGTCCACCAAGGACAAGTTCCTGCGCCAGCTGTTTGACAGCAGTGCCCAAGTGCTGGCCCCCCAGTTGCAAAGCTGGCTGCCGGCTGGATTTGGCAAGGCATTGGTGGAAGTGAACCGCAGTCTCGACCCGCTCACCCGCTTCAACGATCCGCAAGGCACCTACGCCTTCTGCCCGGTCTGCGTGCAGTAAGCAAGCGGTGACTCCCCCCATAAAAAA
>NZ_LYSQ01000045.1:0-13635 GCF_001728955.1 Aeromonas sp. DNP9
CCCGGGTGTAGCCGTCACCAGGGGCTGGGGAAGTCATGCCTTGCTGGCTGATTTGGGCAACAACGCCCCCAAGGACTGTAAACTGGCTGGAATACCAAGCAGAACTTGGGGTTCTTCTTCAACCATCGCTCGGTCTGTTTGCTTTTGTGAATGATGTAGTTATCGAGGATCAGGGTGATGGTTTTGGCTCGTGGGTAGTGGTGACACAGCTTTTCCAGCATGGCGATAAACAGCGATGAGCTTTTCTTTATCCCACTGACTTAAAGCACCTTCAGTTGCCTGTATGGAGAACGCCTGCCAGGTGAATAACATCTCCATACAGCACCAGTAAGGTGACAATCTTAGTGACAGGTAAGACTGGGGCACGGCCAGCCGGTAAGGCTTCTAGAGCCCCCAGCCCTCCTCCAGTGATTTACTATTCGGAACAGCTATTTAGGTACGACATCGTCGCCGTCCGGCATCTTTCAATGATCGTCTCGCCAGTTTCGGCACTTCCCATTCATCACCGCGCCAAGCTTATCTAGGATTCAAGCTTTGAATTCCTAACACCAGATCACATGCGCCTACATCGATTATTTTTTTCAACTTTGCCCTGTCAATGTAATCAGCATACGTCAATATCTGCAGGGGCAATTTTTTAGACTTCCGCTAATAACAAAATGATTATATTGGTAGGATCTTTCCTACTGTGTGTAAAGTTTATTCCTACCACATCGATAAAGTAGCCATCAGTCACAAGTGAGGCTATCTAAGATGACATGTATTATGAAAGGAATATGTTTAGCTGCTGGTCTGTTCGTGAGCTGCGTATTGGATGCAGCCCCATGGATTACGTTGGCGGCAAAGGGGTCTGACCAAGAAAAAGGAGAAGTGCGAGCCAAGGCATATCATCTGTTAAGTGCTGATGAAGAGTATCTTCAACAGCTTTATGCCGGAATGAAGCAGATTGAACTGCCTCTGCCTGAGGGGGGAACCATAAGGTATGTGCTTACGCCTTATTCGCTTCTACCCGATGACTTGGCACGCCAATACCCTCAATTATTAACTTTTCAAGGTTACCAAGTGGATAATCCCACAGGACAAGGGCGTTTTGATATAGGGCCTAATGGATTTTACGGTGTATTCACATATAACGATCGTTCTGTGTATTTAGATGCTTTGGGAGATGGCCGCTATGCTTCCTACTATCAGAACGATTCTCGTAATAATTTAGCGAAGAGAGATGAGAAAATTTTGTCTATGCCTACTGTGGGCAGGCAATATAAACAAGTTATAGAAGGCTCTGCTCATAAAGGAAGCGATATAGTCAAGGCGTACACAATTGCTATTTCTACTACTGGTGAATACACAGAATTTCATGGGGGGACAAAAGAGAAAGCACTCAATGCAATGATGACATTGCTCAACCGGCTCAATCAGATTTATCGAAGGGATCTTGGTGTTGAGCTGAGATTGACAAGTGGTAACGACAATTTGATATTTATAGATCCACAGACAGATCCATTTCATAATAGTCAATTAGATATGAAAACCAATGCATCGGTTCAATCCTTGGCTAAGAATAATGGCCTTATTGGAGATTTTGACGTAGGCCATATATTAACGACTAACGGAGGCGGCGTTGCTGTTCTGAGATCCCTTGGCACCGCTAGTCGTTCAATGGGTATGACGGGCTCATGGAATCCTACTGGGGATGCATTCTTCGTTGATTACGTCGCGCATGAGCTCGGCCATCAATTTGGTGCGGATCATACATTTAATGGAACAAGCGGTAGCTGTGGAAGTGGCAACCGCAATCCTAAGCAAGCTTGGGAACCAGGAAGTGGCAGTTCTATCATGGCGTATGCTGGTTTATGTGGAGAAGAGAGTATTCCGTCACATAGTGATCCTTATTTTCACAGCAAATCCATTGAACAGATAAAAGCGCACTTGTCTTTGCATTCTGATATTGGCACTGTAATTGAGTCGATGAATGAGGTGCCAATTGTGAATGCCGGTAATGATGTTGTGATACCAGCAATGACCCCATTCACGTTGACTGGCGCAGGTAGTGATCCCGATGGCGATGAATTGAGTTATACATGGGAGCAGATTGATCTTGGTGAGTTTTCTATGAATGTGGCTTCAATGGTTGATGATGGCTCTCGACCTCTGTTCCGTTTTATGTCGCCTGTCAAGAGTCCAGAACGTACTTTCCCTGCCATGAAATCCCTTTTTACGGGTGTATTGGCGAGGGGGGAAGCGTGGCCTGAGTTTACACGAGAGTTGAATTTTCGTCTTGTAGCACGAGATAACAGAGGTGGCGTCGCCAGCGATGATATGAAAGTCAAAATCCTGAGTGATGCCCGTTTCTCACTCTATCCGATACCAGGCAATCATATTACTGCTGGACAACAAAATGTAGTTAACTGGGAAGTGGGGGGCACTGATCGACCTCCTATTAGTTGCAGTATGGTTAATATCTCCCTGAGTTCAGATGAGGGGGTAAGTTGGCAGTCAATAGCACAGAAACAACCCAATAATGGGGCCGCAAGCATATATATCCCTGTCGATATAGCTGAAACTGCAAGAATAAAGGTTTCTTGTGTAGACAATATATTTTTTGCCATGAGCCCAGAGTTGACCGTAAGCAATGCCTCACAAATAACCACAGATAATACAGATAGTAATGAACACTCGATTGTTAAGGTTGATGAGGGCGAAAGTAACGATGGTGGTGGTGGTTCATTTGACTGGATTGCTTTAATTTTAATTGTAGGGGGGATATTGCTTCGCAGACAGGTGGGGTAATTAATACGAATATAATGTTTAGTTGTATACATACTGTTTTGTAATAGATAGAACAATACAATCAAATTTTACTAATGTATATTTGGTTTATTTTTAAAAGGGGTTCCCGGAAGGGTAATGATGCGAAGGAGTCTCCTTCGCATCATTGTTTTTGAATTACAAGATACCTTGATCCAACATTGCATCAGCTATTCGGACAAAACTAGCAATATTGGCGCCTCTTTCATAGTTTATCCATCCCTTGTTATCACGACCGTACTCGATACAGAGGGTGTGTATAGACATCATGATCTGCTGAAGATGTTCATCAACTATTTCTCTAGACCAAGATAATCGCTGAGCATTTTGACTCATTTCCAAACCTGATGTTGCTACACCCCCGGCATTCGCAGCTTTGCCAGGTGCAAATGAGACACCTGTCTCATGAAAAAGCGAAATTGCCTCCGCAGTACAAGGCATGTTAGCACCCTCTGCAACAAGTTGGACGCCATTAGTGATGAGCAGTTTTGCATCTCCGCTCCTCAATTCATTTTGCGTCGCACAGGGGAGAGCTATGTCAGTAGGTATAAACCAAGGGGAGCGCTTTTCATGGAATTGGACACCAACCTTATCTGCATATTCTTTAATTTGTCCACCATTGGTTTTGATTGCTTGCAGCGATTGGAGTTTTTCTGCTGTAAAGCCTGAGGGATCGTAAATGCAACCAGAGGAATCGGATGCTGTGATCACCTTGCCCCCCAGTGCTATTGCTTTCTCTATCGCAAACTGAGCAACATTGCCTGAGCCAGATATAGAAATGTGCTTACCTGCAATGTGCTGGTTTGACTGGGCCAGCATGGCAGACACAAAATAAAGCAAACCATATCCGGTTGCTTCAGGCCGAAGCCGGCTGCCCCCAAAGGAGGCACTTTTCCCTGTAAATACACAATCATTTCTATTGGTCAGCTTTTTCATCATTCCTGCCATATAGGCGACCTCCCGAGCTCCTACACCAATGTCGCCAGCAGGCACATCAGTATCAGGGCCTACATGGCGATAAAGCTCGAGCATCAACGCTTGGCAAAAGCGCATGATTTCTCCTTCACTTTTTCCCTTGGGATCGAAATCAGAGCCGCCTTTTCCTCCCCCCATTGGCAAAGAGGTCAGTGCATTCTTGAAAGTCTGCTCAAAGGCTAGAAACTTCAAAATAGAGGCGTTGACACTTGGGTGAAATCTCATGCCTCCCTTATAAGGACCGATAGCTGAGCTGTGTTGAATGCGAAATACTCTATTGACTTGCACCATACCCTTATCATCTACCCAACAAACGCGAAAGCGGATTAGCCGCTCTGGTTCCAGTATCCGCTCAAGTAAGTTATGCTGCTGGTATTTTTGATGAGATGACTAAAAGGGCCAAATGGAATGAAGCACTTCACGGACAGCTTGCAAATACTCGGGCTGATGTGGATAACGTTGGCAAAAATGGTCAAAAAATAGGTCATAACTCATTAGTGCATCCTTGTATTAAACAACTCTGGTCACAGTTTGTTTTATATGAGGTTGAAATGTGACGTGGTTTACGATTTAGCACAAGAAAGAAAATTCTGAAATATTGCATTTTTGAAGGCGTATAGTTGCTGAAAATAATATACGCGGTACGGTGAAGTCATGTCATGAAGTTATGAGTACATAGATAATATAAAGGCTGCAACCTTGATAAAATTATTTTAGCACGCTTTCTTTCCTGTTTTGAAATTTACTGCCCCGTGTTTAATTAGAATGTCAACTATATCCTGATGGCCACGTGAACATGCATAAGTAAGAGCGTTTTGTTGCAATGGTTCACTGACAAGATCTACTTTGGCACCAATGGATAGCAGATAGTTAACCATCTCAATTCTATTGTTGCTGGCGGCTATCATCAACAAGCTTTCTGCTTCTTTGTCTGCGCTCTGATCGTTGATATCTATTTTCCCTTTCAGTTTGCTATATATTGCCTTCGCGACGTCAGCGTTTTTCCCGAGTGCTGCTGATTTGAGCGCATTTTTGACGTCTGCATCGTCCGTCGCGTATAAGTCTGCACCTTTATCAATAAGATAGTTGACTATATCTTCGTAGCCGATAAAGGCCGCCCAGCCAAGGGCTGTCTGTCCGCGACCGCTTAAATTATCTTTAGCTTCAAGTGGTTGTCCTGACTCTACCATCTCTTTAACTTGAGCCAAGTTACCCTTTTTTATGGCATCAAACCACTTGGCGTGTGGACCTACGGATGGATAATAAAATATTCGATGTGGTAATACGTGACTATTGGCGATGGAATGCATCTCTTCGTAACTTAACCGATAGTCAGATAGTGATGCGGGTTTTACTGGTTGGAAGTCACTGGCTGCTAATATGGAACCTGACAATGCTAATGTGAATATACTGGTGATAAAGATTCTTTTTGCTCCACGGATATACATAGTTAACTTCCTCTATATGTTGCAAAACCATATTGTGTCAATGTAATTGGGACATGATAATGTGTGTTATCATCCACATAAAACTCAATATTAACTATGGGATAGAAGCTCCTTTTATTCTGCAATTGGTAGTATTTTTCTGTTGAAAACTCAAGCTTGTACTTACCAAAAGCATCGTTGTTTCCTAACTCAACATTGGTAAATCGTTTGATCCTGCCATTTTCATCTGTACGCTGGGTGTCGATTAGCTGCCACTGCTTGCTTCCATATCTAAACAGTTTTACTTCTACTCCATCAGCTCCTTTGCCAAGGGAGGTGTCCAGAACATGGGTACTAAGATAACCATTTTCCACATTGATGTTGGTCGTGACCGGACTTGTAGCAGAGTATGCAAGAGGGGATATCGACAATGGAAATAAAAGACTAAGCGCGATTTTATTAATCATGATCTATTGCTCATTGATGTTGTTAAGAAGCAGGTTGACGCCAACCTGCTGTTTTTAATGTGGTTTAATCAGAATAGATAGGTTAGGCTAAGGTAAATTTCTTGTAGTGATAGTTCAGCTTTTAATTGCTCATCACTCTGATGGCGAGCATTATCAAAACGATTAAATCCGCTCTCAACTTTTCCTAGACCGATATAGCGGTATCCAAAGTCAGCGATAAATGACGAACTGATGTTTGCACGTAAGCCTGCACCGATAGAATAGGCAAGGTTGCTCTGTTCATTGCTATCAAAGCGTTTTCCTTCATTACCTTGCCAACCCTCTACATCTATCTTTGACAAGCCTAGACCCGCTTGACCATATACAGACCATGAACCGTAAACAGGTACTTCGCGGTATGCATTGATCATCAGTCGTTCAGTGCTTATTTGATAATTATTTCTGGAACCGTTAAAAGAACCACCGTCTATGCTTGTGATAAAATGTGAATCAGTCTTTGGATTATATTCCAATTCTATCTGCCAATATTTATCAAACTGATAGCCTAATGCCACTGAGCCACGCTTATCATCATCTTTGCTCACAACTTCAGTGTAACTCGCATTGCGAGGGTCAATACCAACACGAAGCGTGGTATCCATACTACTTGCGTACTGAGTACTGTCTATAAATTTTCCGGAAACATAATATCCATCAGCGTGAGCTGCTTGTTGAAATACGGCTGCACTAATGAATATTAAAGGAATATGTAATTTCATTATTTTTCCTCATTTTTGCACTAGCTATAGAAGCTATAGATGATAAAAAGTTTGTCTTAATTATATTTTTAAAGTTGTGAAACAGGCTCAATCAATAATTGAGTTATATTATCGCCAATCTGTATGTTAACCGTGGATGAATAAATGCTGTGGTCTGTGTAAGGTATTTCTTATTAGGTGGAAGTTGAGTGAGTGACTAGGCCAAGTTTGGCTTTATGGTCAGGATATTCTGACTTTAAAAATCTTTGTTAATGTGTATTCTGCGTGGGGGCCATGCGAGGCTGCTTTGGGGTTGCATGAAAAAATGCATATCAACAACTTTAATGTTAAGAATAAATATCAGTGCGGAGATAAATATCGTGAATTTTTTTCAAGTGATGGTATCGTTAATATTTGACATAACAATTTTCTGGCGATGGCTGATAATTGTTGTATTTCCGGTGATCGCGATGGAGAGTGAGCATACGTTGCCTGTTTATGGCCTAGGTGGGCCACTACAACCGGAGCTATCCGTTCCAAACTTTCGATTGGGGCAATTATTGACCGCCAATGCGCGCTCCAGCGATCCCGACGGTGATCCTATTCAATATCAATTTCGCTGGTGCACTCAGCCTGGGGGCGGGGGGACGTGTGTAGAAGGACAAACTCAAATATTCAACACTCCGGGGAACAGATACGTCGTTGCTAGAGCGATAACACCGAGAGGTTATCCGCAAGAGACGCAAGGGTATAGTGCATGGAGTCAGGAGGTTGTCGCCAACATGATTGGAACACCTCCTGTTGCAAACGATGTGCAGATCATTGGCAATAGCATTGTGGGTCAGGTGTTGACCGGTCATTTTACCTATGAAGACATTGACGGAGATCCTGCTGGGGAACATTATTATTTGTGGTATAGGGCTGATGACTCGGCTGGGGCTTTGAATAAGGTTCTCGTAGCTGGCGGGGTCGACTACGTTCCCACTGAGGATGATATTGGTAAGTACCTGGTACTTGAAGTGACGCCTGTTTCAGCATCTGGGTCCATACCAAATAGCGGATCTTCAGTATCCGTTGTTACAGTTATGCCGATTGTTGATAGTCGGCAACAGCTGCATATGTTTTAAGGTCCAGATTCGCGTTGTTGACCAAATCAACCATCAGGTCATAACTTATCACGCCCCGGGTTACCACTACACTCGGGGCGTTCTGACTGGTAGGCCCAGGGTATTCAGCTTGTTGATGACGCTTACATACGCCATGACTTCTCCCACTTGGCCGTTGTAGTTACGCAGACTGATTTTCCTCGTCAGTGACAGCTTGAACCGATACATCGCCGTCTCTGCCAGCGAGCGACGGTGATACCCCGATATCTTCTTCCAGTGCGCCAGCCCATCCTTTCGCATTACTAGTATGGTCTCATTTCTTGGATGTCCCTTTTTCCATAACCCCGCACTCTTGCGAGGTGGGATACAGGTTGTCGCCCCTTTGTGCGAGATAAGTTGATGGCTGGCTTTACTGTCAGAGGCGCTATCCGCATAAACACATCGCAGCTTACGCCGCAGAGCGTTGAGCAAGGCGGGCAACACCTCGGCATCATGGACATTTTCCAGCGAGACTTCCGCCAAACTCGCCGTTTCTTAACGCCATGTTTTACGACCTTCCATTCGACTTCACCAAACACCTTCAGCCCGGTTGAGTCGATGACTCAGTCGGTGATACTCCCCTTGGCCGGTTGTCGATAGGACACTTTCACCGTGTCACCGTGTCACCGTGTCACCGTGTCACCGTGCGAGCGCGCTGGCTGACACAGCTGTAGTCCGGTAGCGGTACATTCATCAACTCGAACAGAGAGTCGAGTAGTCCCAGAGTGGTCCGCAGAGTGAGGTTGAAAATCCCCTTGAGCATCAGGAAGGTACAAATGGTCTGGTCGGTGTAGAGCTGGCTGCGGCCCCTCCGCCCATGATGGTCGTGGTGGAACCAGTTGTTCATGGCCTTGGTATCAACCCAGAAGGTGAGTGAACCACGGTTAATCAAAGACTTGTTGTACTTAGGTCAGTTGGTGATGGGGTGAAGCGATGTGCCCGTGATGCAGACTTGAAGGGGATGGTGGTGATCAAATCACCGAGCCCTCAGTTAGTTCCATTCAAGCTGCGTCGATTTGGGCAACAACGCTCGTACCATACCAATGCCGCAGGTTGTTTCCTACAAGAAGGAAGGGTCTATCCTACATACCTGAAACCTCCTTGTGGCTAATATTTGCTCATCGATTCAGCGAGCTCGTTGAAAAGATAAAAATCCAAAATCGAGTTGCCGGTCTTAATGCGTTGGTCAATATGAAATGTTGCCCAGCCGGATACAGAGTTGTTTGTCCTTTGCCTCATCCGATAGGCTAAAAAGGGCAAGCGGTATCAAGCCCACCTTCGGGGCAGTGAACCAGGGATAGTCTCCTCGCGATTGTTAACAACGTGCAGTTGCTTATTGAGCTGCGTATGTAACCGACAAGGTCTCTATTCATGAAAAAGTTTGCAACCCCTTCTCACCATATTCGCCGTACCACCTTGGCTGCCGTTTTGCTGGCAACTCTGGTCAGTAACGGCGCGAGCGCTTTGGTCTCAACCAACAGCGCAGGTCCCATTCATGGCCGTCAAATCACCGTCGTTGCCGCACCGGAGATCACAGGGCTGGGGGTGGTCGGTGTGCCGGTCACTCTGCCAACAGTACCGGGTACTGCCGATGCAGATGGTGATGCACTGACCGACTGGTACTACGTTTGGCAACTGGATGGTGTTGATGTCGGCGGCGAGCAGTTAGCAGGCAGCATTGATGCCATTCCCGCCTACACCCCGCAACCTGCTGATGCTGGTAAGAAGCTGACTCTCAAGCAGCGTGCTGTTGCCGACGAGCGAAGCTTCCCGGTGGCAACCCGTTACTCAGCGGATAGCCTCTCCAACGAAATCACCATCGCTGCAGGTGATCTGGAAATCGGTGGTGAAGGCCCCATTGTTGAAAATCCTGGTATCCCGGGCTCCATCGGCCTTGACGGGGATGGTAACGGCAGTGGCCCAGAGAACCAGGAGATCAAAGTCGATATCGGTTCCTCCGTTAGCAACAACAACAGCGGTGGTGATCTGGAGTGGAGCCTGGGTGGTGATGACAGTAGCCAGTTCACCATTGACGACAACGGTGTGCTGACCTTGAAACCGCAAGATGCAGAAAACCCACTTGATAGTGATGGCAATGGCACCTATGTGGTTGAGGTAACGGTCACTGACCCGGCAACTGGGGCACAAGACACCATCACTATAACCATCACAGTTGACAACGTTGTTGAAGCCGCAACTGACGTCAAGGTAGTCGATGAAGCAGGCGTCGCCATTACAGGCAACCCGATCGTAGGGACCACTTTGCACTCGGCCGTGACGCTGGATGACGGTGCTGGCGAGAAGCTTGACCGTGCTGATGCCACCTACCAATGGCAGCGTGCCCTGGATGGTACGGAAGATTGGGCTGATGTTGCTGGTGCAACCAGTGCCACCTACACCACCACAGGGGCTGATCAGGGTTACAAGTTCCGTGTGGATGCCAACGGCAAGTAATATCACTACATATCCCAAGAGTGGCAAGGAGGCCCGGTCTATACCGGGCCTCCTTTTTTGTCCACAAACGGGTTGGCAATAAGTTCATAGAGTGACGTGTTAACCAAAGGAGGAACTATGATCTTTCCCCTACGTATATATCCAGCCGCGTGCTTGCCAAAGATAGGGTGCATGGTGTTGCTTCTGCTGGCTGGACAATCAGCTAATGCGAAGGTGAGTGATTCGACAGCTGTAATTCACGGGCGTGGGGCTCCGACAGCACCCGCCATGACATTTAAAGCAATGACACAAGATCAGTATTTGCGTGTGGATCGCGTTGACAACTCCGTTGATCCGGATGGTGATGAGATTACTTACCAGACACGTTGGTGTTCTGAACCGTCTGGTCAGGGATCTTGTTCGTTCGGTGATGCTCAGCTGATGTCAGAATCTGTGGGCTATTACGTTGGGGCTCGTGCTGTCACCCCACGAGGTTATCCGCAAGCCACCCAAGGTGGCAGTGTCTGGACTGAACTGGCCACTGGCCGGATACCGAAAGTCACCAATATCCAGGTCAACCGTGGCCAGTTGGCCGGGCCAGGAACAGCGGTCTCAGCCAATTACCTGTATGAAGATCTGGATGGGGACCTTGAAGGAGCCAGTCGCTATCAGTGGTACGCCAATGGCGTTGCTATCGCTGGTGAAACGGCACGCGAATACATGGTGAAAGAGACCGATCTCAACAAAGATCTGGCCGTAGAGGTCGAGCCGATTGCCCAGAGTGGCTTGGCAAATCGAGGTAGAAAGATGGCATCTGCGGTGTGGAAAGTAGCCCATCTCACAGTCAAAGTGGGGGCGCTCACCTTTCACAGGTCTGCGGTGTCGGGTCAACTGGCTTCCAACAGTAGCGCAACGACCACTTGCCAGCAGCGAGGGATGAGATTACCGACAAGGGCTGAGTATCAGTTTCTCTATAATGCCTATCCAGGTAATAAAATTTCTTCTGTGATCGGATGGCCAACAAACATCTATGCATTTTGGACTTCAGACGTTCACACCAACGGTAGCGTGCATTGGGCATTCAGATTGGATAACGGAACTACTAACGGAACATATTCGGTTAATAATGAATATTATCTTTGTGTCAGTGGGTGATTAATCTCTTATTAAAAAAAGACCGCCAAGGCGGTCTTTTTATTTGTCAACACCATTTGATACAGCATAAGAATAAGTGGCGAAAAGCTACTTGAGTGCTTGTGTCTGGCAAGAAATTAAAAAAATGGGTTTATGCTGTTTCAACAGAGCAGACCCGCGAATAGTAGCAGTGTGTAAAAATGATAATCAAGATGTTATGTATAAAAAAGCCGCCTGCTGGCGGCAAAACGTTCAGGCTTGTTAAAGTCGGAAGTCTGACTCTATGCAATGTGTAACCAGTTTTCGAAGCACGACTCGTGGTTGCACAGGTGGATGATTTCATAGGTTGCAAAATAATTCCCGTAGGAAATTTCGCATTTCCTTTCTTTTATCTGAATATTGTCATGGAAAAGGTTTTTCTTTCTATTAACCCCCTGATTGCAAATGATTTCTGCAATTTGCCCGCACGCAGGTGTGGGGTGATTCCTACAGATCGTGTCGTCTCGACCTACATAACAGGTCGTGCCAGTTAGGTATTATATGCGGAGTTGGCTAGTTCTTGAGCTTTATCAGCGCAAGCAGCCATAACTTGTAATAACCGAAGTGAGCTTTTCAATATGTTTAAAAAAAGTCGCGTATATCAGCTGGTATGGACTTACCTCTTTATCGGCCACAATGCCGTGTTGCCCGTTGCATACGCGGCTGGCTCGGTGACTGAAACCAAAAAGCGCCATGAACAATCTTCAGAGAATACCTATGCCGTCAAGGTTGGCGACAGCCTGAGCGGGATTGCCAAAGCATATGGTGTGCCCGTTCATATTCTGCTTGCCATGAACGATAGCCGGTTGGCGACTCATCCTCTCGAAGTTGGTCAAAAGATTGTGGTACCAGTGGCGGGCTCATTGCCGGAACTCGGTGGCAACAATTCGCTCAAGCTGACTGCGAGCAATGAAAAAACAAAATCTGTTGGGGATTACGCAGCGGAAAATGCTGCGCGCATTGCTACTCAGTTTGCAACAAGCGATGGCGTTGAGGTTGACGAGACTCTGGCTGCTAAAGTTGCACGCCAGACTTACGGCAATGCCGACAATGCATCTGCTGTTGCTGGTACATCCTATGGTGCCAAAGATGAAGCGCAATACTGGAAGCGTCAAGCAGTCTCCGGTTTTGAAGCCGAAGCCAACCAGTATGCTCAGGAGCTGGTAGGCAAGGGAACAGCAAGAGCAAAGATTGCCCTTGATGATGACATGAACATTGCCGAGTCATCCCTTGATGTGCTGATGCCATTCGCAGAGAGCGAGTCGCGTATGCCGTTTGTGCAAGGTGGGGTCAGAAAATCCAGCAATGACAACGTCACCGCCAACATTGGTATCGGCCAGCGCCATTTCACCAAAGATTGGATGCTCGGTTACAACGCCTTTTATGACCAGGATTTCACCGAGAGCGCTTCTCGTGCCGGTATCGGTGCCGAAGCTTGGCGTGACAATCTCAAGATGTCTGCAAACGGCTATGTCCCGCTGAGCTCTTGGAAAGAAAGCGACAATATCGAAGATCACTTGTCCCGTGCGGCCAGTGGTATTGATGTCAACATTCAAGCCTACCTGCCATCGCATCCGGCACTGTCTGGCTCTGTTACCGCAGAGAAATATTTTGGCGACAACGTGGACATTCTGGGCTCCCAGAAGCTGGAGAAAGATCCCCATGCCATTACCTTGGGTGTCGGTTATCAGCCGGTTCCGTTGGTTAAGTTTGATGCCAAGCACACTGAAGCATCAGGTGGTCAGAGCAACAGCCAGGTTGGGGTAAATCTTGAGTGGCGTCTGGGCGAGTCTCTCAACAACATGTTGGATGGCAGCAAGGTCAACAAGTCCATGCAGGGCATGCGCTATGACCTGGTCGAGCGCAACAACCAGATTGTTCTCGAATACACCAAGGCACAACTGATGTCTGTTGGTTTACCGCAGCTCCTTAGTGCGTTCGAAAATAGCCCGTTTGATATTTCACTGCAGGAAGTGCGCAGCAAACACCCTATTGCCGAGATTGTTTGGCAGAGTCCCTTGTTTGACAAGCTTGCCATCCCGGCTGCGCAGTTGAGCGGTGCAAATCTGACGACTCTGCGCTTGCCCGAGCTGCCCGCATTTGAAGCAGAAGGCAGCAATATCTACGGCATCACAGTGATTGTCCGTGACATAAAGGGTAACGAGGTCAGTGCTTATAGCACCCTCGAGGTACTGCAAAGTCGTACCAGACCTGAGGTTGATGATCCGAACGGGGACCGCGACGGTGACGGTCTGACCAACGGGCAGGAGAACCAGCTTGGTACCGATCCGGATAACAAAGACACCGACGGCGACGGCATTGACGACAAGACCGAAGTGGACAATGGCTCCAACCCGCTTGACCCGAACGACCCGGTGGTTGATCCGAACGGGGACCGCGACGGTGACGGTCTGACCAACGGGCAGGAGAACCAGCTTGGTACCGATCCGGATAACAAAGACACCGACGG
>NZ_LYSQ01000046.1:0-13548 GCF_001728955.1 Aeromonas sp. DNP9
ATGAAAAAGGGCGGGGAGTGTGACTCCCCGCCCTTGTTGTATCTGCTGCTGTGGCGGATTAGCGCGCCAGCAGGATACGCAGCATGCGGCGCAGCGGCTCGGCGGCGCCCCACAGCAGTTGGTCACCCACGGTAAAGGCAGCCAGATACTCCGGGCCCATATTGAGCTTGCGCAGACGGCCCACCGGAATGCTGAGGGTGCCGGTGACGGCAGCCGGAGTCAGCTCGCGGGCGGTGATATCGCGATCGTTGGGGATCACTTTCACCCAGTCGTTGTGGGCGGCCAGCAGGGCTTCGATCTCCGCCAGCGGCACATCTTTTTTCAGCTTGATGGTGAACGCCTGGCTGTGGCAGCGCAGGGCGCCGATCCGCACGCACAGACCATCCACCGGAATCACGGCGTTCTCGATACCCAAAATCTTGTTGGTCTCGGCCTGACCCTTCCACTCTTCACGGCTCTGGCCGTTGTCGAGCTTGGTGTCGATCCAGGGGATAAGGCCACCGGCCAGCGGTACGCCGAAGTTGTCCACCGGCAGGGTGCCGGAGCGGGTCTTCTCGGTGATCTTGCGCTCGATATCGAGAATGGCGGAGGCAGGGTCGGCCAGCTCGACCGCCACTTCATCACGCAGCATCCCCATCTGGGTGACCAGCTCGCGCATATGGCGGGCACCACCACCGGAGGCGGCTTGATAGGTGGCCACGCTTACCCACTCCACCAGATCGGCCTTGAAGAGGCCACCGAGGGCCAGCAGCATCAGGCTGACGGTGCAATTGCCGCCAACGAAGGTCTTGATGCCATCGTTCAGGGCCTGCTCGATGACGTCGCCGTTGACCGGATCCAGAATGATGACGGCATCTTTCTCCATCCGCAGGGAGGAGGCTGCGTCAATCCAGTAACCCTGCCAGCCAGCGGCTTTCAGGCGCGGATAGACATCCTTGGTGTAGTCGCCGCCTTGCGCGGTGATGATGATATCCTGCTTGGCCAGCGCCTCGATATCGAAGGCGTCCTGCAGAGTACCGGCATCGACGCCGAAGTTGGGAGCGGCCTCACCGGCCTGGGAGGTGGTGAAGAATGTGGGTTGAATATGGGCGAAATCCTGCTCTTCCTGCATCCGGCTCATCAGAACCGATCCCACCATGCCACGCCAACCGACCAAACCTACTTTTTTCATAATGTCCTACCCTGGATTGCTGCTAAAGAAACTCGTGGTGACACCCGTAACCACTTGTCTGGCGACGCCTGTTTACAAGCGGTTTACAGGCCATTTAAAAAATATGCGCTGCGAAAAATGCGTCTATCCACATTACGGATTGTGGCGGCTTGCGCAAGTCGAATTGCGCAATATTCTGTGCCGTTTGCTGCATTAACCGGCAGCCAGACTACCGCTCAGGCAGACGGGGAGGGAGAAGGTCAACATCAGACGAAAAGGCCACCGTTATTGGCGGTGGCCTGTCAATAAAGCGTTTGAGAACGTCCTCTGCTGTTGTCTGAGGGCGTAGTTGGCGAGTGAAACAGCCCGACAGCTTGGGCGCTTAGCCGTAACGGGCCAGGGTGAGCCCCTCATCGCTGATGGCGGGCTCGCTGCCGCTGATAAGATCGCACAACAGCTGACCCGAACCGGCCGCCATGGTCCAGCCCAAGGTGCCGTGGCCGGTATTGAGCCAGAGGCCGGGAATGGGGCTTGGCCCCACCAACGGGGTGCCATCCGGCGTCATGGGGCGCAGGCCGGTCCAGAACTCGGCTTGGCTGATATCGCCCCCTTCGGGAAAGAGATCGCCCACAACCATCGCCAGGGTGTCGTGGCGTCTGGGGTTGAGAGCGAGGTTGTAGCCCGACAGCTCCGCCATGCCGCCGACCCGGATCCGCTCGTCAAAACGGGTGATGGCCACCTTGTAGGTCTCGTCGAGCACGGTACTGCGCGGCGCGGCCTCGGCGTTGATCATCGGCAGGGTGAGGGAGTAGCCCTTGACCGGATAGACCGGCAGCTCCAGTCCGAGCGGGCGCAGCAGCGGCCGCAAAAAACCGGTGGCATAACTGCCAAGCGCACAGACGATGGCATCGGCGCGATAGCGCTGCTCGCCCGCCCGCACCGCCACGGCGCGGCCGCGGGCTTGCTCAATCTCGTCGATGTCGCAGTTGAAGACAAACTTGACCCCGAGCTTCTCGGCTTCAAGGGCAAGGGCCTTGGTGAAGCGGAAGCAGTCGCCGGTCTCGTCGCCGGGCAGACGCAAGCCGCCAACGATTTTGCCGCGCACCCGCGCCAGCGCAGGCTCTGCCGCTTCGCAGCCGCTGGCATCCAGCGACTGGTAAGGGACGCCATACTCCTCCAGCACCTCGATATCGCGCTGGCTGGCATCGAGCTGGGACTGGCTGCGAAACAGCTGCAGGGTGCCGAGCTGGCGCCCTTCATAATCGATGTTCAGCTCGTCACGCAGCCGCTTCATGCAGTCGCGGCTGTATTCGGCCAGACGCACCATGCGCCCCTTGTTGGTGGCATAGGCGGTCGGAGTGCAGTTGGCGAGCATTCTGAGCATCCAGCGTAGCTGGAAGGTGTCGGCAGTGGGGCGCACGGTGAAGGGGGCATGCTTTTGCAGCATCCACTTGGCGGCCTTGAGGGGAATGCCGGGGGCCGCCCAGGGGGCCGCATAACCCGGGGATATCTGCCCGGCGTTGGCATGGCTGGTTTCAAGGGCAACGCCCCCTTGTCGCTCCAGCAGGGTCACCTTGTGACCCGCCTTGGCCAGATACCAGGCGCTGGTTACCCCAATCACGCCGCCACCGAGAACCACTATCTCCATATCGTCTTTCCTTAGACTCGTTTTTCTGATGTTTGGTTGATGGAAACCTTGATGTGGCCACCACCATAATCAGCCGCCACAGGATATTCAACCGCTCTGCGCAGTATTGGGATCTCCGTCTGTCAGCCAGTCACAGGCTGGTGTTTGGTGCGATGGCACGCCTGATTATCAGCGTAAATCGCTGCGCTGTTGTCAGGGGTATGAGTCAGGGGGTATGGCCCGCTTACAACTGCTCCAGCTTGATCAGGTACTGCTCTGCTGTTGCCAGAATGGCCTGCTGTTGTTCTGCGGCTTGGCCATCCCAGTTGGCATAGGGGAGGGCGAGGCGGGGATTGCCGCACAGTTTGTCCCGATTGCGCCAAAGAAAGTGCCAGTAGAGGCTGTTGAAGGGGCAACTCCCGTCGCCGCTGCGGGCTTTGACCTGATAGTGGCACCCCTTGCAGTAGTGGCCCATCCGCTCGAGATAGGCGCCGCTGCTGGCGTAGGGCTTGCTGCCCATCAGGCCGCCATCGGCAAACTGGCTCATGCCGCGGGTGTTGGGCAGCTCCACCCACTCGATGGCATCCACATAGATGCCGAGATACCACTGATCAACCTCGTCAGGATCAATCCCCGCCAGCAGGGCAAAGTTGCCGGTCACCATCAGCCGCTGGATATGGTGGGCGTAACCGTGCTCAAGGGATTGGTTGATGGCATGGCGCACGCAGGCCATGTCTGTTTCACCGCTCCAGAAAAAGCCGGGCAGCGGCCGGTTGGCACCGAGAAAATTGGTGCGCTGATAGTCGGGCATCTTCTCCCAGTAGAGGGCACGGACAAACTCGCGCCAGCCGAGGATCTGGCGGATAAAGCCCTCCACCTGCGCCAACGTGATGGTGGCCTGATTGGCCTGCCAGTGGGCTTCGGCGGCGCGGATCACCTCAAGCGGATGGAGCATCTTGCTGTTGAGGGAAAACGACAGTCGGCTGTGAAACAGGCTCCAGCCCCGCTCGCTCAGGGCATCCTGATAGCGGCCAAAGTGGGGCAGGCAGTGGGTGAGAAAATGGGCCAGCAGCTCACGACTCTGGCGTCTTGTGATAGGCCACGGCAGTTGGCTGGCATCCGCCTCGCCGATGGTGCTGACCCCGTGGCGGGTCAGCATGGTATCAATCTCGCTCACCTCGTTGGCAAAGGTGAGGGGCGTCGGGATTGGCTGGCTAGCCGGCAGTTTGGCGCGATTCTCGTCATCAAAATTCCAGCGCCCGCCAAGGGATTGGCCGCGCTCATCGAGCAGTACCTGATATTGCTTTCGCAGGGCGCGGTAGAAGAACTCCATCCGGCTGTGGGGATAGCGCTGCCAGCCATCGCGGGAAGTGAGAAAATGCTCGCTCTCCACCTCGGTGCCAGGGATGACAAGACCCGCCGCCCAGCTTTTCAACTGGCTGGCGAGGCGCCACTCATCCGGGCTCTGCCAGGCAAAGCTGTCGGCCTGATGCGCCGCGATTTGGGCTGCCAGCAGGCTGGGCAAGTCGGGCCAGCGGGCACTCTCATCAAGAGTCAGGTAACAGACTCGGTGGCCCGCCTTGCCAAGGGCCGCCGCGAAGGCGCGCATGGCGGCAAAGAAGGCCAGCACCTTCTGACGGTGGTGGCGGCAGTAGTCGGTCTCTTGGCGCAGCTCCGCCATCAGATAACAGATTGCCGGATCCGGGGTGCGAAACCAGCTGTGACCGGCGTTCAGCTGATCGCCAAGAATAAGACGCAGCTCCATCAGACTCGCTCTCTCACAGGTTGCTGGCTGCTGTGACGAGCGTGGCGACAGCGCTCGCTGCAGTAGCGAACCTCCTCCCAACTGCGTGCCCACTTGCGCCGCCAGCTGAAGGGGCGTTGGCAGACGGGGCAGATCTTCTCGGGCAGATGGGGTTTGCGATGCATGATGGCTTCCGGCCCTGGCTGATGGGGGATGTAGCGTGTGGGTAGGGAGAATAACGAACCGGGGGCGTGGACGGATCAACCTCACTGCCGGTTTGCCGCGCAGATGCCCACTTTGTGAGCGGGCGCACAGCCCGTCAGTGCCCCCCTTGTTTGCAAATTAACCAGCCGTTAACGTGGCGAGGCTGCCTGTTGGCAGCATCCATCAATGGATCTTGTTGGCCACCGACTGTCTACAACCGATATGGAGGGGAGTGATGCCAATCATGACAGCTACGCCCCGAGCAGCTTGCCTGCTCGCCCACTGGTATACCCGGGATCCCATTCTCACCTTCGACTTTCCTCACCGCTGATTGGCGGCACCCGCCGTTTGAATTTGTCAGCCGGACGACCCTGATCGCCCCGGCCTCTTTGCCAATCCCGATTTAAAACACACTGGCCTAGCGCCGGTGAGGAGTCTTATATGCGTCGTATACCCGAGCCGTTTCGTATCAAGATGGTCGAGCCCATCAAACAGACCACTGGCGCCGAGCGCCGTGCCGCCCTCGAGGCCGCGGGCTGGAACCCCTTCCTGCTGCTGGCCGAAGATGTCTATATCGATCTGCTGACCGACAGCGGCACCGGTGCCATGTCTGACCGTCAGTGGGCCGGCATCATGATGGGGGATGAGGCCTATGCGGGCAGCCGCAACTTCGTCGAGCTGGAGCGCACGGTGCGCGACATTTTTGGTTACCGGCATGTGATGCCCACCCACCAGGGGCGCGGGGCCGAGCAGATCCTCTTCCCCGAGCTGGTCAAGCGCTGCAAGGGCAAGGTGCCGGTCTTTATCTCCAACTACCACTTCGACACCACCAAGGCCCATGTGGAGTTGGCCGGGGCGCGGGCCATCAACCTGCTCACCCCGAAAGCCCTCGACACCACCGCCCCCTACGCTTGGAAGGGGGATTTTGATCTCCCTCGCCTGACCGACACCATCGAGACCCTGGGGGCCGACAACGTGGCCGGCATCATCATCACGGTCACCTGCAACAGCGCCGGCGGTCAGCCGGTCTCCATGGCCAATATGCAGGCAGTCTCCGAGCTGGCCCGTCGTCACCATATTCCGGTGGTGATCGACGCCGCCCGCTTCGCCGAGAACGCCTGGTTTATCAAGGAGCGGGATCCGGCCTATGCCAAGCACAGCATCAAGGAGATAGTGCGCCAGATGTTCGCGTTGGGGGACATCTTCACCATGTCGGCCAAAAAGGACGGACTGGTCAATATCGGCGGGCTCTGCTGCTTTAAAGAGGATCTCGACCTGTTCCGCGCGGTGCAGGTGCGCTGCGTAGCGATGGAGGGTTTTGTCACTTATGGCGGCCTTGCGGGACGGGACATGGCGGCGCTCGCCATCGGCCTACGCGAGGGGATGGATGAGGAGTATCTCACCTATCGCATCAGTCAGGTGGCCTATCTCGGCGAGCGGCTGGCCGAGGCGGGGATCCCGATCCAGACCCCCACCGGCGGCCATGCGGTGTTTGTGGATGCCAAAAAGCTGCTGCCCCATATTCCGGCCGAGCAGTTCCCTGCCCATGCGCTCGCCTGCGAGCTCTATCTGGAAGGGGGCGTGCGCGGGGTGGAGATTGGCTCCCTGCTGCTGGGGCGCGATCCCGCCACTGGCAAGCAGGAGGCGGCGGACTTCGAGCTGTTGCGTCTGACCATTCCACGTCGGGTCTACACCCGGGATCACATGGACTATGTGGCCGACTGCCTGATCGCGGTGAAAGCGCGGGCCAGCGACATTCGCGGGCTCACCTTTGACTACGAGCCACCGCTGCTGCGCCACTTCACCGCGCGGCTAAAACCGGTCTGATCAGCAACAGGTCAGACGGGGTGATCAACCGCGCCAAGCTGTGAAGATCACTAGCCACTCCCGGTTAAACGGCCCAGTAAAAAAGCCCCCGCACCAAGGTGCGGGGGCTTTCGTTTATCGAAGTAAAGCTGGGGTCAGACCGCCTGATACTCCAGCTCGACCGAGCCCAGCGCCTTGAGGGTGGACTGGGCGGAGTCACGCTGGCTGATCTGGCCGTTTTTGTTCTCCAGCAGTACGGCGCGGCGGATGGTGGCGAGATCTTCGCCGTTAAGCACCGCATGGGCGCAGGCCATCTGCATCGGTGGCAGGCTGGGGTTGAAGGCGGCGTTCTCGGCGTAGCGGCCAGAGAAGATGCGGCCATCGGCAAACTGCAGCGCTACCGCGGCATAGCCCTGGCTATAGGGGGCGTAGCTTTGACGGGCTGCGGCCAGCGCGGCCTGCCACAGCGGGTCTTCGCTTTGAAGCTCAAGCTCTGCGTGATCCTGCGGGCTCATCAGCGCATCCGTGATGTCGAGATCCGCTGGGCCAAACGAGTGGGGCAGGAAGGATTGCAGGGCACTCAGGTCATCGGGCAGAGAGACTTTCAGGATCTTGGCGGTGCTCAGCTCGTTCATGAACTGACGGCAGTGGCCGCAGGGGGTGTAGTTGACGGTGATTTCAGAGATCCCGGTCTCGCCACCCAGCCAGGCGTTGGAGATGGCGGACTGCTCGGCGTGCACCGAGTGGAACAGACCCTGGCCCGCGAACTCCATATTGGCGCCGAAGTACCAGCTGCCGCTCAGGCCACAGGCGATGGCACCGACATAAAACTTGGAGATGGGGGCTACCGAGCAGGCGGCGGCCAGCGGCAACAGGGCGAGGCGCAGGGCGCGATCATCGAGACCTGTGGCGGCTTTCAGGGTGGCGACTTGCTCCGGCGTGAAGCGGGCGTTGAAGTCGGCACTATCCAGCATGGGCTGCACGGCTGCTTTGAGCGGGGCAGAGAGGGTATCGAATGGCTTGGCAAAACGGGGATGCATAGTGTGTCCTCAAAGGCCAATTGGGCGGCCATTGTAGGGAGCAAGCTCGGGTAAATGTGTGAGCAGGCTCACGCCCTGATGGGCAAACGGAGGGGGATGGTAATGGAAACGTTTGTCTTGTGCAAATTGTGCGGCAGGTCGCACCCCGACAGCGCTGCAGAGCCGTCGGAATGGTCAATAGGTGGTCAATGGGGTGATCAGATCAGCCAGTGATAGATGGCAAACAGCAGCGGCGCGACGGCAGCGGTGAGGATCCCGCACACCACCATGGCGAGCGATGCAAAGGCCCCCTGGGTGATCCCCTTCTCGGCGGAGATGGCGGTGCCGATGGCGTGGGCACAGGCCCCCATGGCGAGCCCTTGCGCTTCCGGGTCGGTCACTTTCAGCAATCTGAGCAGCGGGTAGCCGATCAGGGCGCCGACAATTCCCACTACCACCACCACGGCGGCCGCGATGGCGGGAATGCCGCCGATGGACTGGCTGACGCTCATGGCGAGCGGGGTGGTGATCGATTTGGTAGCCAATGAGGCGAGCAGTGCCGGATCTGTGCCCATAAAATGACCGATCAGCAGGGTTGTGCACACCGAGATCAAGACGGAGGCGAGGGTACAGATTAGGATGGGCTTGAACTTGGCCTGGATCTGGCGCGCCTGTTGATAGAGCGGCAGCGCCAGCGCCACCACGGCGGGCTCCAGCAGCATGGTAATGGGGCTGCTGCCGCGCTCGTACTGCTCAAGGGGCAGATCAAACCAGAGCAGCAGGCCGATGATCACCGCGGTCGGCACCAGCACCGGGTTGATGATGGGCCAGGGCAGGCGGCGATAGAGGGCGCGGGTGGCGAAATAGAGCGCCAGGGTCAGAGGGATCGCTAGCCAGAAGATCATTTGTTCATCCTCTGGTAGAGCCGGCCAACGGTGGCGAGGATCAGCACGATCCCGAGCACGATACAGAGCATGATGACGCCGAAGGATTGGCGCAGGGGCTCAAGCCAGGCCACCAGCCCGACTGCAACCGGCACGAACAAAACGCCCATGTGGCGCAGCAGCAAACCTGCACCCAGCTCGACCCAGTGCAGCTTTATCAGCTGCAGGGAGAGCAGCACGAACAGCAGCAGCATACCGATGATGCTGCCGGGGAAGGCGAAAGGCAGGATGGCTGCCACGGATTTGCCTGCCAGCAGGCAGGCGACGATGACCATAAAGTCACGAAAGTACAGCAAGGCGCGTTGCGCGATCACGTGAACCTCATCGACTGGGAAGAAAAATCGCAGTTTACCAGAGAGGCCGGGTCGCGGCATTAAAACAATAACAACTGAAATCAGTTCGTTTGAAGCTGATTTGATTGGCATTTTTTGAAAAGTGCCTGATAGAACCCTTTTCGAACTACAAGGAGTAGTGATGACATCCCTCTTGTCCCGAGTTCGCCAGCTGGCGAACGATAACGCGTTGCCACCCCATCTGCTGCAAACCCGTCAGTGGGAAGGGCCTCTGTGCCGGGTGCGACTCGACAACACTGGAGTTGATGCCACTCCGGTTGACCGCTGGGTGCTGTTTGACGGCAAGCTTGGCCTGCCGGTGGAGAGCGCCATTTATGGCGAAGGATTCCAGATGCTGGCCCAGACCATGGGTAGCTGGCAATCACCGCAACATGTCGGCCGTTGCCCCGATGCCAGCGTCTATCGCATCACCGATGACAATGGCTATCACACCATTCACAACCTGTTTCTGGTAGAGCATGGCAAGGGGTGGCTGCTGCTCGCCTTTGCCAGCTGCCACCGTTTTGGCGGGGAGTTTCGCCTCTACCCCGATGGCCGCTTGCAGATCCTGATGAACTGCGAAGGGCGAAAACTTGCGGCCGGTGAGCACTGGCAGAGCGAGTCGCTGATCTGCCTCGAAGGGGCGGAGCGCGAGGATCTGCTGGCTGAGCTGGCACAGCTGATCGAGGTCGAGCACGGCTCGCTGATCGGCCAGGTGAGTGATCGCCCGAGCGGTTGGTGCTCTTGGTATCACTACTACGCCGAGGTGAGCGCTGCCGATATTCGCGAGAACCTGCAGGTGCGTGCTGAGCGCTTCCCGGCCCTGCACTATGTGCAGATCGACGACGGCTATCAGGCCAAGATGGGCGACTGGCTCACACCATCGGCCAAGTTCGAGCAAGGCGTTGCTTCACTGGCTGCCGAGATCAAACAGGCTGGCTGCGAGCCTGCTCTCTGGGTCGCTCCCTTTATTGCAGAGCCCACTTCGCAGGTGTTTCAGGAGCATCCCGACTGGTTTGTGAAGGGGGATGACGGCCTGCCGCTCCCTTCCGAGCGGGTTACCTATGGTGGCTGGCGCTGTACCCCCTGGTATGTGCTGGACGGCACTCACCCCGAGGTGCAGGCGCACCTTGAGCGGGTGTTCCGTACCCTGCGCGAGCAGTGGGGTATCCACTATTTCAAGCTCGATGCCAACTTCTGGGGCGCCATCCACGGTGGCCGTTTTCACGATCCTGCCGCCACCCGGGTTGAAGCCTATCGGCGCGGTATGGCCGCCATTCTGCGCGGTGCTGGCGATGCTGCCTTCCTGCTCGGTTGCAACGCCCCCATCTGGCCGAGCCTTGGGCTGGTGCACGGCATGCGGGTGAGCGATGACGTGGAGCGCAATGGCCACCGCTATCGCCAGATCGCTCGCGAGGCCTTCTGCCGTGCCTGGCAGAATGACAAGCTCTGGGCCCTCGACCCCGACTGCATCTGTCTGCGGGATCTGCCGAGCCAGCAGGCAAGCAAGGCGGATTACAGCTTCCATCTGGCAGCGCTGGTGGCGAGCGGCGGCATGATGCTGGCAGGCGATCGGCTGCAAGATCTCGATGAGGAGCAAGCGGCGCACCTGCGCAAGCTGCTGGCGCTTTGCGCTGCTCGTGCACCCTCCGCCCGTTTCGAGTCGATGGACGTTGCCTGTGGCGAAGTAAGCCTGCCCGAGGGCGGCACTCTGCTCTGCCTCTTCAACTGGGAGGGGCAACCACAGGAGTATCTGCTGCCGGAAGGGGGAACCGATTTTTGGCATGGGCAGGCAGTCGGTACGGCTGTGACCCTGCAAGGGGGTGAAGGGCGGGTGATCCACTACACCTGATCACAGCGTCACCATAAACAATTCAGGCTCCATCACGGAGCCTGAATTGTTTCAATCAGCGGTTATCAGCCACGTTTTTCAGTAACGCCACTCAAAACCGACGGCGTATTTGGCGGAGCCATAGCCCGGGATATCACTGCCGGAGGCGATCGCCTTGAGGGTCAGCAACGGGGTGATGGGCACCCCCAGACCAACACCGATGGCCAGTTGATCATTGGGGTTCCCCATCAGATCGACCCGCATCACCCGATAAAGGGACATATCCTCGCTCAGGTGCATATAGGCTTGCGAAGCTCGGTTATAGACCTGACCAAACACCTCCAGCTGGAAACCTGATTGGGCGCTGATGGCCAGCGGTACCCCGACAAACTTGTAGAGATGGGAACCGTTGAAGTAGCTGTTGGTGATCAGGGGAGTGAAATCAGTCTGCTGATAAAGGGTGTTGAAGTTCTGTTCTACGATGCGATAGGTCTGCTCGGGCAGGCGAGCAAGATAATCCGGCACATCGAACCGGTATGCGGCGTTGGCTGCCAGCGGCAGCAGGGCCAGTAATCCGAGCAGTGCGTGGTGACGAGGCATCAGCAAATGGCTTCCGTTCGGCCAAAGAGATCTCTTGCTTGGGAGACATCCGCTCAGGATGTTGCAAGATATTGGTTTTTGGGGAAATCCCCTTCGTCATTATGACCTGAAGAAGGGGACAGGCGGGAAGGATTTATTGTGAAACTACTCACAACTCATAAATCTTCCAGATAGTGGTAGAGACTCTTTAGAATCGTAAAGTTCCGTTCGTTACTCTGGTTCTGCTCGGCCAGCGCCTCGAGGCGCGGCACATAGTCCGGCAGACGGCGGCTGAAGTAGTCGCTGCAGTGCAGGCGCCAGCGTTTCTGCTCTGCTTCGCTCAAGGTGTGTGGCCAGTTGCGGGCGCGGTAGCGGAACAGCATCTCCGGCAGCCGGGCGTCGGTAAAGGCGAACTCCCGCTCACCCAGCAGATCCGCGGGGGTGGCACGCACCAGATCCATGGTGGACTTGTCGCCATGGCCAAAGAATCCGGCGTAGAGCTGGGTATCGGGGTCGCTCTCATTGCTGCCAGCAAACTCCTGATTGAACACTTCCACCAGTTTTTCCCGCACTTCGGGGTGGGCTCGCAGCAGATCCAGGCTCTTGCGGCACTGCTCCCGATTGATGCCGAGCTCGTCGGCACGCTCCGCCGTCAGGGTGGCGGCCGGTGCCAGCACCGGGCACTTGTTGATGTGTACCAGTTTCACCGGAATGCCCGCCAGATCCCCCAGCTCCTCTTTTTTGGTATAGAGGCGCTCGCGGATCTCCTCGCTGGTGAGTTCAATGAGCGGGGTAGGATCGCGGGTTAGATCCACCATGATCACCGCATTCTGGTTGGTGGGATGCCAGGCGAGCGGCGAGACCCAGCTCACGCACCCCTGCCAGGGGGAGAACATGCCGGAGACGTGTACCAGTGGCTTCATGGTCACCACGTCGATGAGGGCCTTCACCTTGTTTTTGTTACGCAGATCAAAGAGATAACCAAACAGCTTGGGTTGGGCTTTTTTCACCAGCTTGGCCATCTCGATGGTGGCCAGTACGTCCGAGAGCGCATCGTGGGCATTGGCGTGGGCCACGCCGTTGGCGACCGTCAGCTTCTCCAGCCGGAAACTCGGCTTGCCCTCATCGTCAAACGCCCACTCTATCCCCTCCGGCCGCAGGGCATAGCAGGCCCGCAGCATGTCGAGGATGTCCCAGCGGGAGTTGCCGTTCTGCCAGCTGTAGCCATAGGGGTCATAGAAGTTGCGATAGAGGGTGTAGCGGGTCACTTCATCATCGAAGCGGATGCTGTTGTAGCCCAGCACACAGGTATTCGAAGTGGCGAACTGCTCGTGGATCTGGCGAATGAAATCCGCCTCGCACAGCCCGTCCTTCATCGCCTTTTGTGGCGTGATACCGGTGATAAGGCATGCCTCTGGGTCCGGCAGGTAGTCCGCCGGAGGTTTGCAATAAATGACCAGCGGCTCGCCAATGATGTTGAAATCTGCATCGGTACGAATACCGGCAAACTGCGACGGCCTGTCCTTGGCGGGGCTGATGCCGAAGGTTTCGTAATCGTGGAAGTAGAATGTTGGCTCGTTGCCCGCGTGTGCTGTTTTGCTCATGTTGCTCGAGATGAGGTATCCGATGACGGCGCCTGGCGCCTGGGTGGGCGGTGCTAGGCACCACAATTGCCTGCATGGTAAACCATAGCGCAGGCAGAACGAAGGGCGAGCCGTACTGGTGGCGGTTTATTGGGCAGTTTATCCCGACATTTTGTGCACTTCTCCTCTACTCATCGAGTCAATAAGGCCCATCCATCCTTCAGGATATGATGATTGTTTAGTGATATCTGTAGTGATCGGTAAAGATGGCCCCTTCATTGACGATCCTGTCCAGATTCGGGGTCTGTTAGCCCATCATTCCCTGGTTGTAAGCACTGATGTTCCAGTAACCGATGTCATCGCCCATGATGGCAAGAATAGTGGGCTTGGCGGCTGCTGTGGCACTACCAGCGGTGGCCATTAAGGCAAGGCTCATGGCTATTTTATTTATTTGAATAGCCATTATTGGCTCCACTCCTAATCTGATGTGAATTGGTACACAAAATGGGCGATGAAAGCTGCATGCGTTTAACGCAGCGGAAATAAATAACTGATCCCAATAGTGCTACACCTTCGCTGTGCCATAGCCATTCCCCAGGAAAGGAGACACGGTATCGATGAAGTGTTTCACTCGAGCCAGCAGGTTGGCCATCCCGCTGCATTGATGATTGCGCGTGATCGTTTCATGCAACTTGTGCTACAGCCGTTCTATGTGATTAACCCAAGGAC
>NZ_LYSQ01000047.1:0-13251 GCF_001728955.1 Aeromonas sp. DNP9
AACGCCGTTATCAAGCTCCCCCATGACGGCAGGTAAATCGGAGGAAGGCACAATGATATAACCGGTTAGCACAACCATATTTATCTCTTTGGTGGGCAACATTGTTGGATGTATTATCGAATCAAGGTCGGATGTTTTTTATTTATTGTGAAATCACCCAGCCTCTCTTTATATTGTAAATATCTAGCCAGTACCAAATAAATTAAATCCATAAGGTCAGGGGGCTACATGGTGGTTACCGCTATCTGCTGTAGTTTTTGTTGGTGCGGACTGGACTGACGAATAAAATAGCCAATGCACTCTTCATCGCGCTCATCGAGACAGATTAACAACTGATCTTCCGATGGCGAAAATTTCAGATAGTAGACGTAGTCGGTATCCTCATTCTGGGACATGTCCAGGCAGTCTTTGCCACCATTTTCATTGAGAATATGTTCTTCCAGTCGGTAAAATCCGGAAGCGGATGGCTCGCGCTCAATAATATAGGATGATTCGATCTGCTGTTGATTTGACGAAGTATAGAGACGACCATCCGCCCTGAAGTCGTACTCTTCATAACAGCTGGTATCGGCAAAATTGAGGCGCCATACCCCGATAACCGGATGAGCATCGCTGTTAATGGTCGTAAGGTTCTGGCCAGCATGGAGATTTATGCTGAAGAGAATGGAGAATATAGCCGCTGTCTTGTTCATCTGGTCATCCCTGATATCCATGCGCTGTTATTGAGCCTGGCTTGCCAACGTAGCGTTTATCCAGTTACCGCACTGTTGGCTGCCGTTATCCAGCTTCCATTCTTCCGCTGCCATTCGTCACCGTAACTCCCTTTGCGGCTTTCGGGGCGGAAACACCGCCTATGGGTTCTGCTGCAAAGCCCTTATTGTGCGCGTTTGCACGATGAAAAGTTATCAAAAATTATCAAAGATCTTTAAAACCCGCGGCCTGTCACACTGCGCAAAGCCAGAGCTGGCACCGCTGGCGGTGCTAATCGGTCATATTCACTATTAACGGGGTATTCTCTTTTATATTTTATAATAAAAATTGCCTTGCTGATTATCACAATGTCCAATTATCTTTGTATGGCCGCAGCAGGTTATGACAAGCGACCAACACCAATACCGATGGTTTTGCTATCGCTTATTTATGTCTCCTTCGTGCAAAATCAACATAGACGCAGAAGCTGGAGTTTTTATGAACTGGTATTTTCGTGCATTTCAGAAATTTACTGATTTCAAAGGACGGGCCTCGCGCAAAGAATATTGGATGTTCGTTCTTATCAATACCGTTATTTGTGTCATCCTCTCACTGCTGGCCAAGCAGCTGGATTATGGCTACAAACTGATGGGCGTATATGGTCTCTTTATTATTGTGCCCTGCTGGGCATTGAGCGTGCGCCGTCTGCACGACATTGGTCGAAATGGCTGGTTTTTGCTGCTGGGATTAATCCCGATTATCGGCCCGCTGATGGTGCTTTTTTTCAAGGCAAAGCGCGGCAATCCCTATTCAAATCGCTATGGTGCCGTCCCTTTTATCTGAGTAAACACCGACAGAAAGCTCTCCCGTGTAGCAAGCCGGCCGGACGAAATGAGATAGTCCGGCCTCTTTTATTGGTCGCTTGCGAGAGGGATATCACTTATTGCCGATGGCCATTTTTCTGCCATATCCGTATGTCGACAACCGCTTGCAGTATCAGTGCCGGGTTATTGACCGTTGTCCGCATCCAGAGGGAAGGCGAACAGATCCCGGCGGTAGGTCTCGACCACCAGACTGAACGGCGTGCCATCCTCCCGTGAAAGCAGGGCGCGGTGCTGCAATACCTGATCGGGGATGGTCAGCGGTGCCTTGCTGGTGGCAATGACGGGCATCTTCATCTCCCAGCCATCCGGCAGGGGTGACCAGAGCAGGGTGGAGGAGAGTGTCTTGCGGCTGAAGTTGAGCGCCTTGACCGCGAGCCCGAACGGGGTGTCACTGCTGTCGAGCAGCTGGTTCATCTCCGGAGTGAGGCGGCTTTTGACATACCAGTTGTCCGCTTCCGAGAAGATATGATCGCCGCAAGTTAGCTGCACCCGGCGATAGCCCACCGGCTCATCGGCGCCGATCTTGAACAGCTCACGGGTGGCGGCATCGGCTGGTTTGCGTGTTGTCTGGTCACGCAGGGCGCGAATGCGCGGCTTGCCCGCCATCTTGTGGTCGGCGCACCAGTTTTGCAGGGTGACGGTAGCACTCGGGTTGCTCAGCAAGGTTGCGTTGAGGGTTTGCAGCAGGGCCTGTGCCTTGAGACGGGTCATGGGGCCATCTTGCCAGCCATCGGGGGCCTTCTCTTGCGCCTGTGCGGCGCCGTGGCAGAGCAGGGCGGCCAGCAATAGCATTCGGATCTTCATGTTTTCATTACCTTTCCCGATTTTTTGTGACCGGATTGTAACATCGAGGGACATGAATGCGACCAATATGTGGTCTGATGAGCAAAGGGCTGCGGGCCGCTAAAGGGCCCGCAACGGAGAGATTTCAAGGGGGGAGACTGGCGTGCTGTCAGGGGAGATCCAGGGTAAAGCGGGCGCCGCCGAGGGGGGATTCATCGACCCGGATCTGGCCGCCGTAGCTGTGGACGATTTCGGTGACCACCGCCAGACCTATGCCCTGACCGGGTGAACTGTCTGCCCGCACGCCGCGCTGGAAGATCTGCTCCGATTTGGCCGGATCGATTCCCGGGCCATCATCTTCCACTTCGATACGCAGCCGCTCGAGATGGCGGCGCACCGTCACCTTCACTTCGCTGATGGCAAACTTGCAGGCGTTGTCGAGCAGGTTGCCCATCAGCTCCATCAGGTCGCCCTGTTCGCCGTGGAAGAGGGCGTCATCGTCGAACTTGAAGTGGGTTTGCAGCTTCTTGTGGCGATAGACCTTGGTCAGGCTGGCCAGCAGTTTTTCAATCAGCGGCACCGGCTCGGTGCCCTTGCTGGCAAGGCGCTGGCGGCCGGTCACGGCCCGTCTGAGCTGATACTGGATCATCTGATCCATGGTGAGGATCTGCTCGTTGATGTTGTCGTGGATCTCCCGCCCCAGCTTCACTTCGCGGGTGGTGATCTGGATCAGCGCCAGCCGGGTTTTCAGGCTGTGGGCGAGATCGTTGAGGGCGTGCTGGTAGCGCTGGGTCTGCTGGCGTTCGTTCTCCAGCAACTGGTTGACCGAGTCGGTCAGCGGTGCCAGTTCCCGTTCGAATTCGTTTGACAGCGCATCGCGCTTGCCAGCCCGGATATCGTCGATCTGACGGGCGATGGTGCGCAGGGAGCTGAGGCTCCAGAAGGTGGTGAGCAGCAGCAGCCCGGCCAGCAGCATATAGGCGAGCAGCGCCTGTTTGGCGGTCTGGTAGAGGTAGGTGCGGGACTCTTCGTGATAGCGTTTGGCCGAGTCTATCATCACCACGTAGTAGGCGGTGGTGCCGCTGCCGGGATTGCGGATAAACCGCAGGCTGTAGACGAAGTAGCTCTCGCCGTTCTTGATGGTGTGCTTCTTGAAGAAGTAGTCGAGATCCATCCCCCCCAGATACTTCATCAGATCGCCGCAGATGGTCTGTTTGGCCTTGATCACCTCCGGCATATGGAGGCTCGACCAGACCAGATCGCCATCGGCGCGGCAGATCAGGGTATCGAGGTTGCGATCCCCCGCACCACGGGATATCCGCCCCAGCTCGACGTTCGACCCCTTGTCATCCGGCTCGGTGGAGGAAAACAGCTTGGCCAGGTTCTCCTGCATCCGGGCGCTGGCCTTCTGGGTCTGCTCCTCGACGTGGCCAAGATAGAGGGCGTAGACGGCAAACCCCATGATCAGCGCGATGACCAGCAGCGAGCTGAGCAGCAGTTTGATGTGCAGTGAGCTGCGGATCATCTTGATGGGGCGCGGCAGATGAAACTGCATCAGTTACAGGAGAGGTTGAAGATATAACCCTGACGCCGGATGGTGGAGATGGGTTGAATCGTCCCCTCCGGATCCAGCTTCTTGCGCAGGCGGCTCACCATCACCTCGATGGTGTTGGGGTCCCCTTCGCCGTCACCGTAGAGCTGGTCGAGCAGTTGCTGCTTGGAGACCACCTGACGGGCATTGCGCATCAGGTACTCCAGAATGAGGTATTCAAAGCTGGTGAGCACCGCCACTTCACCGGCGATGGTCAGCTCCTTGCGGGAGAGATCCAGCTCGTAATCACCGGCTTTCACCCTGGGCGAGATAAAACCGGCGCTGCGGCGCACCAGCGCATTGAGTCGGGCCAGCAGCTCATCTTTCTGGAACGGTTTGACCAGATAGTCATCAGCACCTGCTTCCAGTCCTTCGACCTTGTCCTGCCAGTTGCCACGGGCGGTCAGCACAATGATGGGGAAGGGGATCTGCCGTTCGCGAAGTTGCCGGATCAGTTGCAGGCCGTCCATATCGGGCAGACCGAGGTCGATGATGGCCACATCAATGGGATAGTCGGCGGCGTAGTGCAGTGCAATCCCGGCCTGGTCGGTGCTGTAGACCTGATTGTCGGCTTCGGTCAGCAGAGAGGAGAGGTGGTGATTGAGCAGCTTGTCGTCTTCGACCAACAGAATTTTCATGATGTGAGCGGTCATAGGGATCCAGGCTGTCAATTAGAAAGTGTATGTCGCTTCGAGTCAATTCGAATCCTAATGCATCCCGGCTGTATCGGGACTGAATCAGCGGGACTTCAGAGTTCGCGCCAACTGGTCGTTTAACCATGGTCCGGGTTGTCGATGGCATGCTGGTCGGCAGCCATGCTACGAAAGGTTTAATGTGATGAGAGAGATGGCCGGAAGGCTGCTGGCGCGACTGCAACAGCGTGAGCGCAGCGACCTCCTCTATATTGTCTGGCTCTGCTGGGGGGCAGCCTTGCTGCTCTACGTGCTGGGGTCGCCCTGTTTTCTGTGGCCAGTGGCGCCGATGCCGCTGGTTCTGCTTGTGTGGTTGATGGAGAGAGTACGGATGTTTGGAAGAAACAAAGGTGGTGCGGCTACTGGGTCGGCCGGGACCACTGTGATTGCAGCCGGTGCCCGCTTCAAGGGTGAGTTGCAGGTGGAGGGGGATCTGGAGGTGCGCGGTCAGGTCAATGGCACCATCCAGCTCATCGATGGTGTGCTGCGCATCATGCAGGGTGGTAGCGTTGAGGGGGAGGTAAGTGCGCCCCACGTGATCATCAATGGTCTGCTGGAAGGCACCTGTACCTCCGCCGAGGTGGAGATCCTGGAGAGCGGCAAGATGCAGGGGATCTTCAAGGGGGGCAGTCTCTCCATCTGCAAAGGAGGCAACTTTGTTGGCCAGTCCCAGCCCACCGTGGCCGGCAAGGCCGATCCCGTGTTGCAAGCCTTGTCTGAAAACAGTTCGTCCGGGAGCAAGCCGCCGGAGAGCAAGAGCAATGTGAAAAAGCTGCAGCACGAGCCGAAAGGCAAGCCGACCGAGGAGCTGACCAAGCAGGCGTGATGCCGTTTGCCAGCTGTGCAGATGACGGTTGTTCAGGAAAACAGAGAGGGGGCCACGATGGCCCCCTCTGCGTTTCTCTGTCACCCGTTAGCTGCGGCGCGGCGGCAGCATATTGGTGAGGGTGTTGTCTTTGAGAATATGGTGGTGATAGAGGGCCGCCACCGTGTGCAGGCCGATCAGGGCGTAACCGATATTGCCCAGCGTCTCGTGTACCTCCTTGATCAGCCCCTTGAGGTCCGGACTGGGGGAGAGCAGAGCTGGCAGCTCAAGCCCGAAGAAGGGGATGGGCTTGCCCGCGGCGCTTAGCAGCAGCCAGCCAAACAGCGGGGTGAGAATCAGAAAACCGTAGAGGGTGAGGTGGGCCAGTTTTGCCAGCTTGTGCATGATCGGGGAGAGCTCGGGCACGATACGCGGTGTCGGGCTCATCCAGCGCAGGGCCAGTCTGACAAACACCAGGGCGAAGATAAGCAGCCCCAGCATAAAGTGCCACTCCTTCATCAAATCACGGCCAGGGTCCCCTTTAGGGAAAATATCGCGAAATTCGATCAGAGCGTAGACGGCGATCATGGTCCACAGGGTCAGCCAGTGCAGCCCGATATTCAGGGTGCCATAACGTTGTTCACTGTTCATCAGCATAGGTTTGTTCCTTCGAAGTGCTGTCACATCCGTGTGGCATCCCCGCACTCAAGCGTGTCGGGGCGAGGCCAGATCCTTTGGCGGCAACAGGCTGGCTGCCATGCTTGCCATCAACCGGCAGCCTGCGGCTGACCTCAGTCAGAGAGGAGATGCCCTCTGCTGTGTGCATGGTATCACTGGCAACCGGGGGGATAGTCTGATCAATGCCACACAATTTACAGGCTCATTAAGCCCCTTGTGACGTGAAGAAGGCGTGAAATCGCATCCCTGATGTCGGCCTGCCCAGGTTCAGGCGGGCTCGATGGCCAGCACCACGCAATCCGGCTCGCTGATGCGAAAACGGACGTTGCAGTCAAACAGCCGCACCCCGTACTCCTTCTCATCGGGCTTGCCCTTCTTGTAGGCCGGGCGCGGATCTTGCGCCAGCACTTCGCTCACCAGCTGGCGCAGCTCGGGGTGAGCCTTGAGCCAGGGTTGCAACTGCTGCTCGGCCTCGGCACTGAAGCTCACCGCCAGCAGCGGGGTGGGGGCGTCGGGGGCAAAACCACCACGGGCATCCGGCAGGCTGTCGGCATAGGGAATATAGGGTTTGATATCGACGATGGGGGTGCCATCGAGCAGATCCACCGCCCCCAGCTCCAGCCACAGCTTGCCCCGCTCGCGACCGACCCCGTGCAGCTCGACCACCGAGAGACCTAGCGGATTGGGGCGGAAGGTGGAGCGAGTGGCAAAGACGCCGACCCGTTCGTTGCCGCCAAGTCGTGGCGGGCGCACCGTCGGGTGCCAGCCCTGCACCATGGTCTGATGAAAGACGAAGCTGAGCCACAGATGGGAGAACTGCTCGATGCCGCGCAGCACATCCGGCTGATCGTAAGGGGGGAGCAGCTCGAGGCGGGCGCGGGCCGATTTGACCAGTCCGGGCTGGCGGGGGATGGCGAACTTCTCCTTGTAAGGAGAGCGGATGATCCCGAGGGTGTCGATTTCGAACTTCATGGCGGATCCTGACTGAAAACCCCGGTAATTTAGCACAAGCGGCCCCAAAACGCAGGTTCGGCCTCATTACGACCTTTTCTGCGGCGCTGCCGTGATCCCTGTCCCATCCCGGCCAGTCGGGGGCTGTGCCCGCGCGCCAAGTTGCGTAGGGTGGAGGCAACTGGCGTGTCAGGATGAAATGTGCGCACATGCGCCGAAGGGGGAGGGAGAGGGATGAAACTGCTGATTATCGGTGGCACCGGCTTTTTGGGGCGCCACCTAACCGCGCTGGCACTGGATTGGGGCCATGAAGTGACCCTGTTCAACCGCGGCCTGCACCAGCATCCGGACTGGCGCGATCTGGTGCAGCTTACCGGCGACAGGGACAAGAGCCTGAGCGCCCTGCAAGGGGCCGGGTTGCAGTGGGATCTTGCCATCGACACCTGCTGCTATCGCCCCGAGCAGGCGGCGAGCCTCTCGGCCGCCTTGCTCGGGCGCTGCGCGCGGCTCATCTTTATCTCCACCATCAGCGTCTATCGCGATTTCTCACTGCCCGGAATGGATGAGTCGGCGCCGTTGCATGCCATCCCCGAAGGGGAAATGCCCACTGACTATGGCTCGCTCAAGGTGTTGTGCGAGGCCGAGTATCACGCCCGCTGGGGTGAGCGGCTTTGCATCCTGCGCCCGGGCGTGCTGTGCGGCCCCCATGATCCCACCGGGCGCATGGCCTGGTGGATTAAGAGGGTGCAGCAGGGCGGGCCCTGGTTGCTGCCGGGCAGTGGCGAGGATCGCTTGCAGTATCTCGATGTGCGCGACTGCGCCGAGTTTGTGTTGCGTGCGGCGGAGCAGCAGTTGGGGGGCACATTCAACTTGCTCAAGCCCGGCATTACCCTCTGCGACTGGCTGGAGCGGCTGAGCGCCCGGTTGCAGCCCGCCCGCCCCATCCAGCCCGAGTGGTTGCCCTGGTCGACCCTGATGGCGGCCGGTATCGAGCCCTGGCAGAGCTATCCCACCCTCTTGCCCTGCGCGCAGGCGGAGTTTACCGGTTACGGTTCTATAAGCGCCGAGGCGGCCATCGTGAAGGGATTGAACTTCCGGCCGCTGGAGGAGACCGCCGCCGACCTTGCCAATTGGCTGGCCATCGAGCCTGCCGCCGGGGTGGCGGAACATGCTATGACTCAGGCCGAGGAGACTTCGCTACGGCAGCAACTGCTGGAGCCCAGTCTGCAATAGGAGAGGTGCATCGAGCCGCTGCTGCCGAGCGTGGCGCGGCAGGTGTGAATACAACGAGAGAGGGCATCCCGCGGGATGCCCTCTCTCTGTCCATGCCTGATTGAGGCTGACGCGATTCCCCATCGTATCGCCCTTGCTCGCCGCACTAGCGAATGGCGGCCCCCGCAGCTACCAGCAGTTCTTTCAAAATGGCGCGATGGCAGCGGGATTCCTGCTTGCAGTAGCAGCCCACCGACAGATTGGTTGTGTGGGAGAGGGCGGCCAGCAGCGCCAGATCATGTCTGGCGGCTGGTTGCGCCATCTCGGCCTTGTACTGTTTGCCAAACGCCGCCCACTGGGCGGGTGTCTCGGCTGCCTGCCCCAGCTTCATGGTCTCGCTGCTGGGCGCCAGGTTGGGAAACCAGACGTCATACCAGTTCTGGCTGGCAAATTCGCTCTTGGGTACGCCGCGGGGCGGGCGGCGCACCGTACCGATGCGCAGTCCCTCATCGGGCAGTCGCGGGCTGCCAAGGCGAACGATAGCGAGGGCCATGACAGCGAGTTACTTCTCTTCGGCCACTTTCAGCGCCTGCCCGTAGCAGATCACCTGTTTCAGGCAGCCCGGGGTGTCGCTGAATTCGGCACACTTGTCGATGGTGACGCCGTTGCCACCCATGTCGGCGGCGCGGCGGCGGGCCAGGGTGCGCGCTTCACCGGCGTTGGGCACCGGCTGGTTGGCATCGGCCTGGCAGGATTCACCCTCGATGGTGCCGAGGTAGAGGTAGTTGAGGTCAGCCAGCTCATCCTGTTCGTAGATGCGCACGCTACCGGGCTTGAAATATTCGTCGAAGTTCTCTTTATCCAGATTGCTGTTGAAGGCGTAGTTGGCACAGCCGGAGGCAATCAGGGGCATCATCAGGATCAGGCGTTTCATCGTCTCGTATCTTGTGTCGGTGATGAGGACAGTAGAAATGCGCAGGCGCTCCATGTCGGCATCTTGTTGAATAATGAGGGGGACATTATAGGGGCCAGCCGCCTGCGGCGACCAGCCCCGTTTTGCGCCCGGTTGTCAGGGTGTGAGCCCCATCAGCCTGATATCAAACCGGAGCCAGCCGCTGATAGAGGCTGCGGTAGTAATCATCCGCCAGCAGCTCGTTGTGAGGGGCGCAGAGGCGGATCTGTCCCTCTTCCATCAGGGCAATCCGATCCATCTGTTCCATCCCCAGCAGACGGTGGGAGATGAGCAGCAAGGTGCGATCAGCCCCGAGCCGGAACAGCAGATCCATGATCTCCCGCTCGGTCTGACTGTCGAGCCCTTCGGTCGGTTCGTCCAGCAGCCAGAGCGGCGCATCGTGCAGCAGGGCGCGGGCGATGCCGATACGGCGACGCTCGCCACCGGAGAGGGGGCGGCCGCCGTCACCGAGCCAGGCGTCGAGGCCCGCCTCATCTTCCAGCAGATTGGCCAGTCCGACCTGGGTCAGTACCGCAATCAGCTGCTCGTCAGTGGCGGTCGGGGCGGCCAGCTTGAGGTTGCCCCGCAGGGTATCGGCAAACAGGTGCACCCGCTGGCTCACCACCGAGATGGAGGCGCGCAGCGCCCCTTCGCTGTAGTCGGTGAGCGGCTTGCCATCGAGCAGGATCTTGCCAGCCTGCGGGCTCCACTCCCGGGTCAGCAGCCCCATCAGGGTCGATTTGCCGCAGCCGGTCTGGCCCAGTAGCGCCAGCTTCTCACCGGCGTGCAGTTGCAGGGTGCAGCCACGCAGCACCGGCTGGGGGTTGCCGGGGTAGCCAAAATAGAGGTCATTGATCTGCAGGGCGCCTGCGGTGGCATGGGTCTGCTCGTCGCCCCACACGGGGGCTTTTGCCTCTTGCAGGATCTCGTTCAGGCGGCGTGCCGAGGTGAGGCTGGTGGAGAGGTGCTGGAAAGCCCCCGCCAGCGGCATCAGTGCCTCGAAGCTTGCCAGGGTGGCAAAGACCATCAATGCGGTAATGGGGTCGGGCGCAGCACCCGCTACCCCATGACCGGCCAGCCAGAGCATCAGGGTCAGGGTCCAGCCGCTCAGCAGTTGCACCGAGAAGTTGGCCAGCCCGCTCACCTTGGCCATCCGGGCCTGCGCGACGAGCAGCGCCTGTTCGGCCTGTTGCAGCTCAACCAGCGCCTTGGGGGCGGCGGCAAACATCTGCAGCTCGGCCTGACCATCCAGATAGTCCACCATCCGGGTGCGCAGGGTCGATTTTTCGGCAATCAGCGCCTGACCGGGGCGACGGCCGAGGAAGTAGAACACCAGCGGCAGGGCAATCATGCCAAACAGCAGAATGGCCCCCAGGGTGAGGGCGAGGCGGCTGTCGAAAAACGACAGGAAGAAGACCAGTCCGGCGGTGCTGAGCAGGGCCGCGCCTATGGGGGTGATCAGCCGCAGATAGACGTGGTCCATCGCATCGATGTCTGCCACCAGTCGGTTGAGCAGATCCGCCTGACGGAAACCGGCCAGGGTACCGGTGGAGAGCGGCGAGAGTTTCTGCCAGAACCAGACCCGCAGTCGGGTCAGTACCCGGAAGGTGGCGTCGTGGCTCACCACCCGCTCACCCCAGCGACCGGCGGTGCGAACGATGGAGAAGAAGCGCACCCCGCCCGCAGGGGTCATGTAGTTAAAGGCATGGGTCGTCGCAACGGTCATCCCCGCCACGGCTGCGGCGGAGAGGAACCAGCCGGAGAGGGAGAGCAGCCCCATGCCGGCGGCCAGGGTCACCAGCGCCAGCAGCAAACCAATGGTGAGGCTGAGCCAGTGTTGGCGATAGAGGCGCAGAAACGGCAACAGATCACTCATCGAGAGAACCTCCGGAACGTTGGGAGAGCAGGCGGGCAAAAGGCCCCTGCCCAGAACTAAGTTGCTGGAAGCTGCCTTGCTCCACCAGCTGGCCGCGGGCCAGCACCATTATCTTGTCCATCTTGGTCAGCTGGTCGAGACGGTGGGTGATCATCAGCAGGGTCTGGCCAGCCATCACTTGCTCAAGGGTGGTCATGATGGCGCGCTCGGAGTGGCGATCCAGACTGGCGGTCGGCTCATCGAGCACCATCAACTGGGTTGATTTGAGCAGGGTTCGCGCCAGTGCGAGGCGCTGGGCCTGACCGACCGAGAGGCCGCCAGCCTGATCGCCGACCGGATAGTCGAGCCCCTTCTCCATGGCAAATTCCCACGCCTGCGCCCGTTTCAGGGCATCTTCCAGCTCGGCATCGCTGGCCGTCGGCTTGGCCAGCAGCAGGTTGTCGCGCAAGGAGGCGTGGAACAGCTGCGGGTTTTGCGAGAGCCAGCCTAACTGCAGGCGCCACTGGCTCATGTCGAGGGTGGCAAGCTCCTGCCCGTTGACCTTGAGCTCGCCACGATAGGGAGCAAAGCCGAGCAGGGCGTTGACCAGCGAGCTCTTGCCTGCGCCGCTGACGCCGATGAGGGCGGTACGTGAACCGGCTTCCAGGGTGAAGTCGATGGGGCCGACCAGCACCTTGCCTTCGGCGCTCAGCACTTCAAGGCTTTTTGCTTCTACCTTGACCGGGCTGTCGGCATGGAACGGCGCCGTGCCTGCGGCCGGTTCGCTCACCTCGGCTTCAAGGAACTCCAGCAGCTGCTCGGCAGCGCCGATAGCCTGCGCCTTGGCGTGGTAGTGGGCACCCAGTTCCCGCAGCGGGGCGTAGAACTCGGGGGCGAGAAACAGCACGAACAGACCGGTAAAGAGGGTGACCTTGACCCCATAGCTACCAAAGTTCAGATGGTCGATATAAGAGAAGCCGAAGTAGACGGCAACCAGCGCTACCGAGATGGCGGCGAAGAACTCCAGCACGGCGGTGCTCAAAAACGCCAGGCGCAGCACCTCCATGGTGCGCTCGCGAAAATCTTCCGAGGCGTCGCGAATTGCTTCACCTTCCGCCTGGGTACGCATAAAGAGTTGCAGGGTGCGCAGCCCCTTCAGCCGATCGAGGAAGTGGCCGGAGAGACGAGCCAGCGCCTGAAAATTGCGGCGGTTGGCATCGGCGGCGCCCACACCCACCAGGATCATAAAGATGGGGATGAGGGGCGCAGTGCCGAGCAGGATCAGACCCGCCGCCCAGTTGACCGGGAACACGGCCACCAGAATGACCACCGGAATAAAGACGGCGATGGCCATCTGCGGCAGATAGCGGGAGAAGAAATCCTGCATGTTTTCAATCTGTTCCAGCAACAGGCTGGCCCAGCTACCGGCCGGACGGCGCTGAATATAGGCAGGGCCGAGACGACTCAAGCGCGTGAGCACCAGCTGGCGGATGGTCTGGCGTACCGCGCTGCCCGCCTTGAAACTGGCCACTTCGCGGCCATAGGCCAGCGCCGCTTTGCCAAGCGTCACCAGCAGCAGGGTAATAAAGAGCGTGATGGATTGCTCGGGCGTTGAGCCTTCGATGATAAAGCCGTGCAACAGGGTCGCCAGCAGCCAGGCTTGCGCCACCATCAGAATGCCCTGGCCAAGGCCAAAAGCGATGGATATCGTGATCCAGCGGCGACCGTGACTCGATTGCTTGCGCAACCAGCCATAGAGACGTTTTTGCGTTTTTTTATCCATTACCACCATCCTCGCGTCGAGTGGCGCAAGACTATCCTTGCCGTTTGGCCTTGGCAACCTTGTAAATTATCTGTGTTGAAAATGTTTGCTTGAAAAAGCAACCGTCTGTTCAATCCTTGTCCGAACAGATTGATTTATTGAAAAAAGTGGCAAAGGCGCCATTGCGCTCGGCGGCAAAATGCATATAGTAGGAGCCCTGACGCGGGTGTAGTTCAATGGTAGAACGGTAGCTTCCCAAGCTGCATACGTGGGTTCGATTCCCATCACCCGCTCCAAATTTCAGATGCCAGGCGGGCATCGTATAATGGCTATTACCTCAGCCTTCCAAGCTGATGATGCGGGTTCGATTCCCGCTGCCCGCTCCAGCTTTGTCTA
>NZ_LYSQ01000048.1:0-12909 GCF_001728955.1 Aeromonas sp. DNP9
TGGCCAACAAAAAGGGCTCCTTGAAGGAGCCCTTTTCAATCACGGATGACGAGTTACTCTTCGTCGAAGCTACCGGCTGCGTTCAGCAGATCCGCCAGGTTCTGCTCCGCTTCATCAGCGGTCACCTGCGGGGTACCAACAGCACGAGCTGCGGCAGCACGCTGGTTGATCCGGCTATGGTGGTAGGCAAAACCGGTACCAGCCGGGATCAGACGACCCACGATGACGTTCTCTTTCAGACCACGCAGTTCATCACGCTTGCCACCTACGGCGGCTTCGGTCAGAACGCGAGTGGTTTCCTGGAAGGAAGCCGCGGAGATGAAGGACTCGGTGCTCAGAGATGCCTTGGTAATACCCATCAGAACATGACGGTAGGTCGCAGGGGTCTTGCCCTCGGCAACCAGCTTACGGTTGGCAATCTTCACTCGAGCCACTTCAACCTGTTCGCCTTCGATCAGATCGGTATCGCCAGCGCTCAGGATCTCGCACTTGCGCAGCATCTGACGAACGATGACTTCGATGTGCTTGTCGTTGATCTTAACGCCTTGCAGACGGTAAACGTCCTGCACTTCGTTGGCGATGTAGTTGGCGACCGGGCTGATACCGCGCAGACGCAGGATGTCGTGAGCAGACTCAGGACCGTCCGCCAGCACTTCACCCTTCTCAACTTTTTCACCTTCGAACACGTTCAGGTTACGCCACTTCGGAATCATCTCTTCGTAGACGTTGCCACCATCGGTCGGGGTGATGACCAGACGGCGTTTGCCCTTGGTCTCTTTCCCGAAGGAGATGGTACCGGAGATCTCGGCCAGAATTGCCGGTTCCTTCGGTTGACGTGCTTCGAACAGATCCGCAACGCGCGGCAGACCACCGGTGATGTCCTTGGTACCGCCGGACTCTTGCGGGATACGCGCTACCGCGTCACCCACGCCCACGTTGGCACCATCTTCCAGGTTCACGATCGCCTTGCCCGGCAGGAAGTACTGGGCGGCTACATCGGTACCCGGGATCATCACGTCTTTGCCGTTCAGGTCGACCAGTTTCACGGTCGGACGCATCTCTTTACCGGCGCTCGGACGCTCGTTAACGTCCAGAACAACGATAGAAGAGAGACCGGTCAGCTCGTCGGTCTGACGAGTGATGGTCACGCCATCGATCATGTGTTCGAACTGCAGGCGACCTGCCACTTCGGTGATGATCGGGTGGGTGTGCGGATCCCAGTTGGCAACGGTCTCACCAGCGCTCACGGCCTGGCCGTCCTTCACTTCCAGCACGGAACCGTAAGGCAGCTTGTGGCTTTCCTTGGTACGGCCCATGTCGTCCATGATGGTCAGTTCGGTAGAACGTGAAGTGATAACCAGTTTGTCATCGCTGTTGTGAACGAACTTGGCGTTCTGCAGCTTGATGGTACCTGTGTTCTTGACCTGGATGCTGCTTTCAGCAGCGGCACGAGATGCAGCACCACCGATGTGGAAAGTACGCATCGTCAGCTGGGTACCCGGTTCACCGATGGACTGGGCGGCGATAACACCGACAGCCTCACCCTTGTTAACCAGGTGACCACGGGCCAGATCACGGCCGTAGCAGTGAGCACAGTTACCGAAGTCAGTTTCACAGGTGATGGCAGAACGTACCTTCACGCGGTCAACGGAGTTGCGTTCCAGAAGGTCACACAGCTGCTCGTCGAGCAGGGTGTTGCGAGCAACCAGGATCTCGTCCTCGGTACCCGGCTTGATGACATCTTCTGCCACCACACGACCCAGCACGCGCTCACGCAGCGGCTCGACCACGTCGCCACCCTCGATCAGCGGAGTCATCCACAGACCGTCGGTAGTGCCGCAATCGTCCTCGGTGATCACCATGTCTTGCGCCACGTCTACCAGACGACGAGTCAGGTAACCGGAGTTCGCAGTCTTCAGTGCGGTATCCGCCAGACCCTTACGAGCACCGTGGGTAGAGATAAAGTACTGCAGTACGTTCAGACCTTCGCGGAAGTTCGCGATGATCGGGGTCTCGATGATGGAGCCATCCGGCTTGGCCATCAGGCCACGCATACCGGCCAGCTGACGGATCTGGGCGGCGGAACCACGCGCACCAGAGTCGGCCATCATAAAGATGCTGTTGAACGATGCCTGCTCTTCTTCTTCACCCAGCGAGTTGACGTTACGCTCTTTGGACAAGTTCTCCATCATGGCCTTGGAGACGCGCTCGTTGGCGCTGGCCCAGATATCGATAACCTTGTTGTAACGCTCGCCCGCAGTTACCAGACCTGACAGGAACTGGTCCTGGATCTCGGCAACTTCGGCTTCGGCTGCTGCAATGATGTCTTTCTTGGCATCCGGGATGACCATGTCATCGATACCAACGGAAGCACCGGACAGGGCCGCGTAGTGGAAACCGGTATACATCAGCTGGTCAGCGAAGATAACGGTGTCCTTCAGGCCCTGCTTGCGATAGCAGGTGTTCAGCAGACGGGAGATGAGCTTTTTGCCCAGCGCCTTGTTGGATACGCACTTGATCCAGTTCTGCGGATTGGCATCCAGATCAGCCTGTTCTGCTGCAGTCAGCACCTTCGGCTCGTCGATCAGGGCATATTCCATACCTTTCGGCAGGATCAGGCTCAGGATCGCACGACCAACGGTGGTGTTCTTCATCTCGGTGTGTTCACGCAGAGAACCGTCTTCCTGACGCAGGTATTCGGTAATGCGTACTTTCACACGAGCATGCAGATCGGCCAGACCGGCGCGATATACTTTCTCGGCTTCTTTCGGGCCGGCCAGCACCATACCTTCGCCTTTGGCGTTGATACGGGCACGGGTCATGTAGTACAGACCCAAGACCACGTCCTGAGAAGGAACGATGATCGGCTCACCGGAGGCAGGCGACAGGATGTTGTTGGTAGACATCATCAGCGCACGCGCTTCCAGCTGGGCTTCCAGGGTCAGCGGTACGTGGACCGCCATCTGGTCACCATCGAAGTCCGCGTTATACGCAGCACAAACCAGCGGGTGCAGCTGGATTGCCTTGCCTTCGACCAGAGTCGGTTCGAATGCCTGGATACCCAAACGGTGCAGAGTCGGTGCGCGGTTCAGCAGAACCGGGTGTTCGCGGATCACTTCGTCCAGGATATCCCAAACGACAGCTTCCTCGCGCTCCACCATCTTCTTGGCGGCCTTGATAGTGGTCGCCAGACCGCGGGTTTCCAGCTTGCCATAGATGAACGGCTTGAACAGTTCCAGCGCCATCTTCTTCGGCAGACCGCACTGATGCAGACGCAGAGTCGGGCCTACGGTGATAACGGAACGACCGGAGTAGTCGACACGCTTACCGAGCAAGTTCTGACGGAAACGACCCTGCTTACCCTTGATCATGTCGGCCAGGGATTTCAGCGGGCGCTTGTTGGAACCGGTGATGGCACGACCACGACGGCCGTTATCCAGCAGTGCATCGACGGACTCTTGCAGCATACGCTTTTCGTTGCGCACGATGATGTCCGGAGCAGCCAGATCCAGCAGACGCTTCAAGCGGTTGTTACGGTTGATCACGCGACGGTACAGATCGTTCAGATCGGAAGTCGCGAAACGGCCGCCGTCCAGCGGTACCAGCGGACGCAGGTCCGGCGGCAGCACAGGCAGCACTGTCATGATCATCCACTCCGGCTTGTTGCCGGACTGCAGGAAAGCTTCCATCAGCTTCAGACGCTTGGTGGTCTTCTTGCGCTTGGTCTCGGAGTTGGTTTGATCCAGCTCCTCACGCATGGTTTTGACTTCACCTTCCAGATCGATAGCGCGCAGCAATGCCAGGATTGCTTCGGCACCCATCTTGGCGTCAAATTCGTCGCCCCACTCTTCCAGCGCATCCAGGTACTGCTCTTCAGAGAGCATCTGGCTGCGTTCGAGGTTGGTCATGCCCGGCTCGATTACGACGAAAGATTCGAAGTAAAGCACGCGCTCGATGTCGCGCAGGGTCATGTCCAGCAGCAGACCGATACGGGACGGCAGGGACTTCAGGAACCAGATGTGGGCAGTCGGGCTGGCCAGCTCGATGTGGCCCATACGCTCACGACGGACCTTGGTCTGGGTCACTTCAACGCCGCACTTCTCACAGATCACACCACGGTGTTTCAGGCGCTTGTACTTGCCGCACAGACACTCGTAGTCCTTCACCGGTCCGAAGATACGGGCGCAGAACAGACCATCACGCTCCGGCTTGAAAGTCCGGTAGTTGATGGTCTCAGGCTTTTTGACCTCACCGAATGACCAGGAGCGGATCATGTCAGGAGAGGCCAGACCGATCTTGATACTGTCAAACTCTTCGGTCTTGGTCTGAGCCTTCAAAAACTTGAGTAAGTCTTTCACGTGTTTCCCCTGTCAGGAGTCTAACCTCGGCGCCCCGGCTGCCAAAACAGCGGGGCGCCCACGTCAATTCTCGAACAATAAGAGCGAGCTCTTACTCTTCGTCCAGCTCGATGTTGATACCCAGAGAGCGGATTTCCTTCAGCAATACGTTGAAGGATTCGGGCATGCCCGGCTCCATACGGTGGTCGCCATCCACGATGTTCTTATACATCTTGGTACGGCCATTCACATCGTCAGACTTGACGGTCAGCATTTCCTGCAGGGTATATGCCGCACCGTAAGCCTCCAGGGCCCACACTTCCATCTCACCGAAACGCTGACCACCGAACTGAGCCTTACCACCCAGCGGCTGCTGGGTAACCAGGCTGTAAGAACCGGTAGAACGCGCGTGCATCTTGTCGTCGACCAAGTGGTTCAGCTTGAGCATGTACATGTAACCAACGGTTACTTTACGCTCGAAGCGGTTACCGGTACGGCCATCGAACAGATCAATCTGACCGGATTCCGGCAGATCGGCCAGCTTCAGCAGGGCTTTGATTTCGCGCTCTTTGGCACCATCAAACACTGGAGTAGCAACCGGCAGACCCTTACGCAGGTTACCCACCAGGGTACGTACGTCGTCATCAGACAGTTCGGCGATGTTCACTTGCTGGGTGTCCTTCTCGCCCAGGTCATAGACCTGTTGCAGGAAGTTGCGCATCTCGTGCAGCTCACGCTGCTCTTTGACCATGCGATCGATCTTCTCGCCGATACCCTTGGCCGCAAGGCCCAAGTGCACTTCGAGGATCTGACCGATGTTCATACGGGATGGTACGCCCAACGGGTTCAGTACGATGTCGACCGGACGGCCGAACTCGTCATGAGGCATATCCTCGACCGGACAGATCTTGGAGATAACACCCTTGTTACCGTGACGGCCCGCCATCTTGTCACCCGGCTGGATGCGACGTTTGACTGCCAGATAAACCTTGACGATTTTCAGTACGCCCGGCGCCAGATCATCACCCTGGATAATCTTGCGACGCTTGTTCTCGAATTTCTTGTCGAACTCGGCTTTCAGCTCAACGTGCTGTTCAGCGATCTGTTCCAGTTCGGTCTGCTTGCCTTCGTCTTCGATGGCCAGTTCAAACCACTTGGAGCGATCGAGCTTGTTCAGACGATCTTCGCTGTAACCGGCGGCCAGCAGCAGGTTGCGGGAGCGGCCGAAAATGCCGTCTTCCAGGATCTTGAACTCTTCGGTCAAGTCCTTCTTCGCTTCCTTCAGCTGCATCTCTTCGATTTCTTTGGCGCGCTTGTCTTTTTCCACGCCATCGCGGGTAAAGACTTGCACGTCAACCACGGTACCGTACACACCGTTCGGTACACGCAGGGAGGAGTCCTTCACGTCGGACGCCTTCTCACCGAAGATGGCGCGCAGCAGCTTCTCTTCCGGCGTCAGCTGGGTTTCACCTTTCGGGGTTACCTTACCGACCAGAATGTCGCCGCCCTTCACTTCGGCACCCACGTAGACGATACCGGACTCGTCCAGCTTGGACAGAGCGGCTTCACCCACGTTCGGGATGTCAGCAGTGATCTCTTCCGGACCCAGCTTGGTGTCACGGGAGATACAGGCCAGTTCCTGGATATGGATGGTGGTCAGGCGATCTTCCTGAACAACACGCTCGTTCACCAGGATCGAGTCTTCGAAGTTGTAACCGTTCCACGGCATGAACGCGACGCGCATGTTCTGACCCAGCGCCAGTTCACCCAGGTCGGTGGACGGGCCGTCAGCCAGTACGTCGCCAGCCATGACCGGCTCACCCAACATCACGCAAGGACGCTGGTTGATACAGGTGTTCTGGTTGGAACGGGTGTATTTGGTCAGGTTGTAGATGTCGATACCGGCTTCGCCTGGCATCAGCTCATCTTCATTGACCTTCAGGACGATACGGGAGGCATCGACATAGTCGATTACGCCGCCACGCTTGGCCACTACGGTTACACCGGAGTCAACGGCCACAGCGCGTTCCATACCGGTACCTACCAGCGGCTTGTCAGCACGCAGAGTCGGTACAGCCTGACGTTGCATGTTTGAACCCATCAATGCGCGGTTCGCGTCATCGTGTTCCAGGAACGGGATCAGAGCCGCTGCCACAGATACGATCTGCTGCGGGCTCACGTCCATATACTGGATCTGGTCGGCGTTCATAAAGGTGGATTCACCTTTGTGACGGCACGGGATCAATTCATCTTTCAGACGGCCATCTTCGGTGGTCGCGGCGTTAGCCTGTGCGATCACGTACTTGCCTTCTTCAATAGCAGACAGGTAGTCCACTTCGTCGGTGATCACACCGTCAATGACCTTACGGTACGGGGTCTCGAGGAAACCGTACTCGTTGGTACGAGAGTACACGGACAGAGAGTTGATCAGACCGATGTTCGGACCTTCAGGAGTCTCGATAGGGCACAGACGACCGTAGTGAGTCGGGTGTACGTCTCGGACTTCAAAGCCGGCACGCTCACGAGTCAAACCGCCCGGGCCCAGCGCGGAAATACGACGCTTGTGGGTCACTTCGGAGAGCGGGTTGTTCTGGTCCATAAACTGGGACAGCTGGCTGGAACCAAAGAACTCTTTGACTGCGGCGGAGATCGGCTTGGCGTTGATCAGATCCTGCGGCATCAGGGTGTCCAGGTCGCCCAGGGAGAGACGCTCCTTGACCGCACGCTCGACACGCACCAGACCGACGCGGAACTGGTTTTCAGCCATTTCACCGACAGAACGGATACGACGGTTACCCAAGTGGTCGATATCGTCCACTTCGTCGTTACCGTTACGGATGTCGATCAGGCGCTTCATCACATCGACGATGTCGTCTTTGGTCAGTACACCAGCGCCAGTCTCGTCTTCACGACCCAGACGGCGGTTGAACTTCATCCGACCTACGGTAGACAGGTCGTAACGCTCGGCGGAGAAGAACAGGTTTTCGAACAGCTGTTCTGCAGCTTCGCGAGTAGGCGGCTCGCCCGGACGCATCATGCGATAGATCTCGACCAGCGCTTCCAAACGGTTGGAGCTGGAGTCGACACGCAGGGTCTCGGACATGTAAGCACCGTGATCCAGTTCGTTGGTGAACAGAACCTCGAAATGCTTGAAGCCGGCTTGGGACAGGTTGGCGATCGCTTCCAGGCTCAGCGCCTGGTTGGCGGTCACGACCATCTCGCCAGTTTGCGGATGTGCGTAGTCCTTGGCTGCAACTTTGCCAATAACATACTCAACCGGTACCTCAATCTGGGTAACGGCATCTTTTTCCAACTGACGGATGTGACGCGCAGTCACACGACGACCGGTCTCAACCACCACGGCGCCATTGGCCACGATGTCAAAGGTCGCAGTTTCACCACGCAGACGCTCCGGCACCAGATCCATCATCAACTTGCCATCTTTTACTTCAAAACCGATGGTCTCGAAGAAGGTGGCCAGGATTTGTTCGGAAGTGAAGTCCAGGGCGCGCAGAATAATGGATGCTGGCAGTTTGCGACGACGGTCGATACGGACAAACAGGTTGTCTTTCGCATCGAACTCGAAGTCCAGCCAGGAGCCACGGTAGGGGATAACGCGAGCGTTATACAGTACCTTACCGGATGAATGAGTTTTGCCTTTATCGTGGTCGAAGAAGACGCCCGGGCTGCGGTGCAGCTGGGAGACGATAACCCGCTCGGTACCATTGATAACAAAGGTGCCGTTCTCGGTCATGAGCGGAATTTCGCCCATGTATACTTCTTGTTCCTTGATGTCTTTGACGGTGCCGGCAGCTGCTTCACGGTCGTACAGAACCATACGAAGCTTGACACGCAGCGGCGCGGAGTAGGTCACTCCACGGATCTGGCATTCTTTTACGTCAAATACCGGCTCACCCAGGCGATAGCTGACATACTGAAGCTCAGCACTACCGGAGTAACTGGTGATCGGGAAAACGCTACGGAAAGCGGCCTCTAGGCCATATTCACCTTCCGGGTCAGCCTCGATGAACTGCTTGAAGGAGTCCAGCTGAATGGACAACAGATAAGGCGTGTCCAGTACCTGGTCTCGCTTACCGAAGTCCTTACGAATGCGTTTTTTTTCGGTATAAGAGTAAACCATAGGGTTCCTCAGCTCGCTGATAAGTGACCCACTCTGTCCCGCGGGACAGCTCTGTCTCAACACCGTTTTGTGTTGGCCCGGACGAAAGAAGACAGTCCGGATTGCTGGTGCACCGAGAGTCGTAAACGGTGTGAAATGCTCTCAGTCTACAGCGCAAAAAGGCTGGTGAACAAAAATTCACCAGCCCTAGCCTGTTTTATCAGGCTAATCTACATAAATGCAGATTATTTGATCTCAACAGAAGCACCGGCAGCTTCCAGCTCTTTCTTCAGAGCTTCAGCTTCGTCCTTGGACACGCCTTCCTTCAGGTTAGCCGGAGCAGCTTCTACCAGATCTTTGGCTTCTTTCAGGCCCAGACCGGTAGCGCCACGAACGGCTTTGATAACGGCAACTTTGTTGGCGCCAGCAGCAGTCAGAACTACGTCGAACTCGGTCTTCTCTTCTACTGCTTCAGCAGCAGCCGGGCCAGCCATTACGGCAGCAGCGGCAGAAACACCGAACTTCTCTTCCATAGCTTCGATCAGCTCAACAACTTCCATTACGGACATGGAAGCAACGGCTTCGATGATTTGGTCTTTAGTGATAGACATGACAAAAATTCCTGATGTTGAATAAACTCAAACAGCCTAAATAGGCGAGAATCAAGCAGCAGCTTGTTTCTGGTCGCGAACAGCAGCGATAGTACGAACCAGCTTGCCAGCAGAGGCTTCTTTCATAGTCGCCATCAACTTCGCAATTGCTTCTTCGTAAGTCGGCAGCGTGGCCAGACGATCAATTTGTGCTGCGGCGATAAACTCACCGTTAAAAGCGCCAGCCTTGATTTCGAACTTTTGGTTCGCTTTGGCAAACTCTTTGAACAGACGAGCAGCAGCGCCCGGGTGTTCGTTAGAGAAAGCAATCAAGGTAGGACCGGTAAATGCGTCGTTCAGGCACTCGTATTCGGTACCTTCTACCGCGCGACGCAGCAGGGTGTTACGCACAACGCGCATGTACACACCGGCTTCACGAGCGGTTTTACGCAGGACGGTCATCTTGTCTACAGTTACACCGCGAGAATCGGCAACAACTGCAGAAAGAGCGCCTTTGGCAGCTTCGTTGACTTCAGCAACAATTGCCTTTTTGTCTTCGAGTCCCAATGCCATTGGCTTAACTCCTGGATTGAATCCGGGTCTATTGACCCAGTACTGACACATCCCCCCTACCTTTACAACAGAGGGGAACGATGCGGTAGCAGGATTCCAGAAGAGAAAGAATCTTTCTCGCTGGGTTTCCGGCACCGTCTACGCAGGAAACATTAAGGCTTTGCAGCCTCCTGCGGTCTTGGACGGAGGTCGAAACCCCCAACCAATCAAGGCGCAAAATTATAGATTAAATTTTGCGCCTTGTAAAACCCATCAATTAGGCCTGAGCTTCCAGAGAAGCTTGGTCTACGGCAACACCGGCACCCATGGTGGTGGAGATGCTGACTTTCTTGATGAATTGACCTTTGGCGGAAGAGGGCTTGCCTTTTTTCAGGGCAACCAGCAGAGCTTCCAAGTTTTCTTTCAGCTGAACTTCGTTGAAAGAAACCTTACCCAGAGTGGTATGGATGATACCATTCTTGTCGTTACGGTAACGAACCTGACCAGCCTTGGCGTTCTTGACAGCTTCGGCAACGTTAGGAGTTACAGTACCAACTTTCGGGTTCGGCATCAGGCCGCGCGGGCCCAGGATTTGACCCAGTTGACCAACAACGCGCATTGCATCCGGGGATGCGATAACTACGTCGAAGTTCATCTCACCTTTCTTAACCAGATCGGCCAGGTCATCCATACCTACCAGGTCAGCACCGGCAGCTTTAGCTGCTTCGGCGTTGGCACCTTGGGTAAATACGGCAACGCGTACATCACGACCGGTACCGTGCGGCAGTACAGTAGCACCACGTACGTTCTGGTCAGATTTACGAGCGTCGATACCCAGGTTGACAGCAACGTCAACGCTTTCAACGAACTTGGCGGTAGCCAGTTCTTTCAGCAGGGCAATGGCTTCGTTGATGGAGTACTCTTTGGTACCGTCAACTTTTTCGCGAATAACGCGCATACGCTTGGAAAGTTTAGCCATTGTCTTAATCCTCCACTACCAGACCCATGGAACGAGCGGAGCCTGCGATGCAACGTACTTTTGCATCCAGATCGGCACCAGTCATATCCGGCTCTTTGGTCTTGGCGATTTCTTGCAGCTGGGCAACGGTCACCTTACCAACCTTGTCTTTGTTCGGCTTGGAAGAACCAGACTTGATGCCAGCAGCTTTCTTCAGCAGGAAGGAAGCAGGCGGAGTCTTGGTTTCGAAGGTGAAGGAACGGTCGCTGTAAACGGTGATCACGACCGGAGTCGGTGAACCTTTTTCCAGCTTCTCTGTACGAGCGTTGAACGCCTTACAGAATTCCATGATGTTAACACCGTGTTGACCCAGTGCAGGACCAACGGGAGGAGACGGGTTGGCTGCACCAGCAGCAACCTGCAGCTTGATATAAGCTGTGACTTTCTTAGCCATTAGGAAAATACCTCAAAAATGGGTTCTAGCGCCTCGGAGACTTGCTCCTGCAAACGGCTCCCCAACTAATAAAGGGGCAGCGAATTATAGAGATATTCGCTGCCCCTGACAACCGTTAAACGTACAGAATTCAATCAGCCTTTTTCGACCTGACCAAAATCCAGTTCAACAGGAGTAGAACGACCGAAGATCAGTACAGAGACCTTCACGCGGCTCTTCTCATAATCGACCTCTTCAACGGTACCGTTGAAGTCGGCAAACGGACCATCGGCAACCCGCACCATTTCACCCGGTTCAAACAGGGTTTTCGGACGCGGCTTGTCGTGGGCATCCTGCAGACGGTTCAGGATGGCATCGGCCTCTTTGTCGGAGATCGGTGCCGGACGGTCGGAAGTACCGCCGATGAAGCCCATGACACGCGGTACGTTACGCACCAGGTGCCATGTGGTTTCATCCATGATCATCTGGACCAGGACATAACCCGGGAAAAACTTGCGCTCACTCTTGCGCTTCTGGCCAGCACGCATCTCGACCACTTCTTCGGTCGGGACCAGTACTTCACCGAACATGTCTTCCATGCCATGCATCTTGATATGTTCACGCAGGGACTTGGCAACACGGCCTTCATAGCCGGAAAAAGCCTGCACGACATACCATCTCATACGTTGTTCACGTTGTTCAGTCATGGCTTATCCTTACACACCGGTAATCAGGTTGACCAACCAGACCAAGGCACCGTCCAGAACGAACAGCAGCAGCCCCATCACGGCGGTCACCGCCAGCACAATCAGGGTTGTCTGAATGGCTTCCTGACGGGTCGGCCATACGACCTTGCGGACTTCCAGGCGAGACTCACGGGCGAATGCCAGTGTTGCCTTTCCCTTGGTGGTTTGCAGGGCTACTGCACCAGCAGCAGCAATGACAACGACCACACCCAGGGCGCGGACGGCAGCGACAACATCGTTGAGCAGGTAATTACCCACTACAGCGGCCGCCAGGATAATGAAAACCAGGCCCCAAAGCAGGGTATCCTTGCTTCCGCCCTGGCTCTCAGAACTAACACTCATACAACCCACCTGTATCTGACGTAACCAAAGACACAAAAGCCCCGTACGAGACGAGGTATATGGCAGGGGCGGCAGGACTCGAACCCGCAACCATCGGTTTTGGAGACCGCTGTTCTACCAATTCGAACTACGCCCCTACACAAGAAAGCCCCTATTATAGGGGCTTTGCTTTATTTATGTAAGCCAAAGATTAAGCGATTACGCTGGCTACAACACCGGCACCTACGGTACGGCCACCTTCACGGATAGCGAAACGCAGGCCGTCGTCCATTGCGATCGGAGCAATCAGGGTAACAACCATCTTGATGTTGTCGCCCGGCATTACCATCTCTACGCCTTCCGGCAGTTCGATGGTACCGGTCACGTCGGTAGTACGGAAGTAGAACTGCGGACGGTAGCCTTTGAAGAACGGGGTATGACGACCACCTTCTTCTTTGGACAGTACGTACACTTCAGATTCGAACTTGGTGTGCGGCTTGATAGAACCCGGCTTGGCCAGTACCTGACCACGCTCTACGTCTTCACGCTTAACACCACGCAGCAGCGCGCCGATGTTCTCGCCTGCACGACCTTCGTCCAGCAGCTTACGGAACATTTCAACACCGGTACAGGTGGTAGAAACGGTATCTTTGATACCAACGATTTCTACAGTCTCACCTACTTTAACGATACCGCGCTCTACACGACCGGTAACTACGGTACCACGGCCAGCGATAGAGAATACGTCTTCGATAGGCATCAGGAACGGCTGGTCAATCGCGCGCTCCGGCTCCGGGATGTAGGTATCCAGGTGGCCAGCCAGCTCGATGATCTTCTCTTCCCACTGAGCAT
>NZ_LYSQ01000049.1:0-12599 GCF_001728955.1 Aeromonas sp. DNP9
TTAAATAGAAAGCCTCCCTGAAAAGGGAGGCTTTTTTGCGTCTGTCATTTTTTGATATCCCCTTACATGCCCTATTTCAGCAACCCCTCTGTTTTTAGCCGACACTGTTTATCTGCTGATTCGAGTCCCAATGTGTTACTCATTCGACTGCTATTGATGGTTTTATCCATATATTTAACCATGATTGATTGACGTGAAACGTTTTACATGTAAAATCCGGCGCGTTTTGCCTATTACGTGGAGAGAGAGCATGGCGCAGGATAATGAATACTGTTTGGGGGCGGTTCCCGCCAAAGGGCGCAAAGGTGTGCTTTCGCTGATGCTGGTGATGCTCGGACTGACCTTCTTCTCTGCCAGTATGTGGACCGGTGGTGCGCTGGGCACCGGGCTGGTGTTTGATGACTTCATCAAGGCGGTACTGCTCGGCAACTTGCTGCTGGGTATCTACACAGCCTGTCTCGGTTATATCGGTGCCTCAACCGGTCTCTCTACCCATCTGCTGGCTCGTTACTCGTTTGGGGTGAAAGGTTCCTGGCTGCCATCCCTGCTGCTGGGCGGTACTCAGGTCGGCTGGTTTGGCGTGGGCGTGGCGATGTTTGCCCTACCGGTGCAGAAGGCGACCGGTATTGATGTGAACTGGCTCATCGCCATTTCGGGTATTTTGATGACGGTAACCGTCTATTTCGGCATCTCAGCTTTGATGGTGTTGAGCTTTGTGGCCGTACCGGCTATCGCCCTGCTCGGTGGCTACTCGGTCTGGCTGGCGGTGACCTCGACCGGTGGCATGGCTGCACTGCAGCAGGTACAACCAAGCAATCCCATTGAGTTCACCACGGCGTTGACCATGGTGGTCGGTTCCTTCATCAGTGCAGGAACCCTGACCGCCGACTTTGTCCGCTTTGGTCGCAAACCCTGGGGCGCCGTCATGATTACCATGGTGGCGTTTTTTTTGGGCAACACGCTAATGTTCGTCTTCGGTGCAGCTGGCGCGGCGGTGACCGGGCAGGCCGATATCTCGGAAGTGATGCTGATGCAGGGGCTGTTGATCCCCGCCATTCTGGTGCTGGGCCTCAATATCTGGACTACCAACGACAACGCTCTCTACGCCTCCGGCCTCGGTTTTGCCAACATTACCGGTCTCAAGAGCAAGCCGCTCAGCGTGATCAACGGCCTCATCGGTACGGCTTGCGCCCTCTGGCTTTACAACAACTTTGTCGGCTGGCTGGCCTTTTTGAGTACGGCAATTCCGCCGATCGGTGGCATTATCATCATGGATTTCCTGCTCAATCGTGAGCGTTACCGTCAATTTGCCGATCAGCAGTTCGAGACGGTGCGCTGGCAGGCGCTGGTCGCAACGGCAGTCGGGGTGGCTGTCGGCAAGTGGCTGCCGGGCATAGTGCCACTCAACGCGGTATTGGGCGCCGCCTTCACCTATTTCATTCTGGTTCGCCTCACCCAGCGACCGGTTCTGGTACAGGAAGCTAACAAATGCTGATGCAACATATTCGTTTGGCCGATCGGGAAGGGTTGTGGCAGATCCGTTGTCAGGATGGGGTCATCACCGCCATCGAACCCCATGACGAACATGCCGTTGCCGGTCGGGTGCTGGACGGGGAGGGTGGTCTGGCTATCGCCCCCTTTATCGAACCCCACATTCACCTCGATACCACCCAGACGGCGGGCGAGCCGAGCTGGAATCTCTCCGGCACCCTGTTCGAGGGGATCGAGCGCTGGGCCGAACGCAAGGCGCTGCTGACCCATGAGGATGTGAAACAGCGTGCCATCCAGACGCTGAAGTGGCAGATCGCCAACGGCATCCAGTTTGTGCGTACTCACGTCGATGTCTCCGATCCCAATCTGGTGGCGCTCAAGGCTATGCTGGAGGTGCGGGAGGAGATGAAAGAGTGGGTCGAGCTGCAAATTGTCGCCTTCCCGCAGGAGGGGATTCTCTCCTACCCCAACGGCAAGGCACTGCTGGAGGAGGCGCTCAAGCTGGGAGCTGACGTGATTGGCGCGATCCCCCACTTCGAGTTTACCCGGGAATATGGGGTCGAAAGTCTGCACTACATCTTCGATCTTGCCGATAAGTATCAGGTTCTGGTCGATGTGCACTGCGACGAGATCGATGACGAGCAGTCTCGTTTTATCGAGACGCTGGCGACCCTGGCCTACGAGCGGGGTATCGGTCATCGCGTCACCGCCAGTCACACCACCGCCATGCACTCCTACAACGGCGCTTATACTTCCCGCCTGTTCCGTCTGCTCAAGATGGCGGACATCAACTTCGTGGCCAATCCGCTGGTGAACATTCACCTGCAGGGACGGTTCGATACCTATCCCAAACGTCGCGGCATTACCCGGGTGAAGGAGATGCTGGAGGCGAACATCAACGTCTGCTTCGGTCACGATGACGTGTTCGATCCCTGGTACCCCATGGGCACCTCCAACATGTTGCAGGTGCTGCACATGGGGCTGCATGTCTGCCAGATCATGGGTTACGAGCAGATCAACGACGGTCTGAAGCTGATCAGCAGCCACAGCGCCCGCACCCTGAATGTGCAGGATCGCTATGGTATCGAGGTGGGCAAACCGGCCAACCTGTTGATCCTGCCTGCCGACAACGGCTTCGATGCGGTGCGCCGTCAGGTGCCGGTGCGTTACTCGATCCGCCACGGCAAGGTGATTGCCCAGACCCGCCCGGCCCAGACCGAGATCGTGCTGGGTGAGCCAGAGCCCATAGATTTTCGCCGCTGAGATTTCAATCAGGCTGGATGACGATTAGTTCCGCCTCTGGGCACAAGGGCCGCCATTGCGACATAATGGCGACCTGACCCTGAGGGAGTGACACCATGCAAACCTGGTTCTATGTTGCTGCAGGGGGCGCCATCGGCGCCTGCCTTCGTTTTGGAATTGCCGAACTGATGGCCTTGCTGCTGGGGCGCCACTTTCCTTACGGGACTCTGGTGGTCAACGTGGTGGGCTCTTTCATCATGGGGGTGGCATTCGCCCTCATCAGTCATGGTCATGTGGTAGAACACCCGATGAAGCCGCTGCTGATGGTGGGGATCCTCGGTGCCCTGACTACGTTCTCTTCCTTTGCCCTCGATACGGTGGTGCTGGCTCAACATGGGGCCTATCTGAAAGCGCTGCTCAATATCGGTCTCAATCTCTTCCTCTGTCTGGCCATGGTGGTGCTGGGCATGCAGTTGGTTGCGAGCCGGGTTTAAGGTGTCCGGACGCCAGTGGCTCTGGTAAACTGGCGGCCATTCTTTGCTCTATGGGTGTTTAAGGGATGTCAGAACAAGCAACGACAACGCATTTTGGCTTTAAAACCGTGGCCGCGACCGAGAAGGAAACTCTGGTAGCAGGTGTCTTCCATTCGGTGGCAGCCAAGTATGATCTGATGAACGATCTGATGTCGTTCGGCATCCACCGCCTGTGGAAGCGCTTCACCATCGATTGTTCCGGTGTGCGCAAGGGTCAGAAGGTGCTGGATCTGGCCGGTGGTACCGGTGACTTGACCGCCAAGTTCTCCCGCATCGTCGGCGAGACCGGTCAGGTGGTGCTGGCGGATATCAACGATTCCATGCTGAAAGTGGGCCGCGACAAGCTGCGCAATCTGGGGGTCGCCAACAACGTTTCCTACGTGCAGGCCAATGCCGAGGCGCTCCCCTTCCCGGATAACCACTTCGACGTGATTACCATCGGCTTCGGCCTGCGCAACGTCACCGACAAGGACAAGGCGCTCGCCTCCATGTTCCGGGTGCTCAAGCCGGGTGGCCGTCTGTTGGTGCTGGAGTTCTCCAAGCCGGTCAGCGAAGTGATCGCCAAGCTCTATGACCTCTACTCCTTCAAACTGCTGCCGAAAATGGGCGAAATCGTCGCGAACGACAGTGAAAGCTACAAATATCTGGCAGAGTCCATCCGCATGCACCCGGATCAACAGACCCTGGCTGGCATGATGGAAAATGTCGGTTTCGAGCAGGTGGAGTACTTCAATCTGACTCAGGGTGTGGTCGCCCTGCACCGCGGTTACAAGTTTTAAGGTTGCCTATGCCGATGGATGCCATGGTCACCGCGGTGATCGAAACCAGCCTCAACCAGTTGCTGGCGCTGGACAAACAGAGCCCGGAGCGGCTGCGCAAACTGGTGGGCAAGGTGCTCAAGCTGGAGCTGCGTGAACTCAAGCCGCTCTGGTTCGTCTTCTCCGAGCGTAGGCTGGATGTGCTGGCCCAGCATGAAGGGGAGGCCGATGCGGTGCTTAGCCTCTCGCTGACCGCCCTCGGTCTGCTGAAAGACCCGTCCGCCCTGACCCGTTATATCCGCGAGGAGAAACTGGATCTGAGCGGTGATCCCCAGCTGGTACAGGCATTCAGCGTGCTATTGGGTGAGCTGTATATCGACTGGGAAGAGGAGCTGTCGCGCTATACCGGCGACGTGCTGGCCCACACCCTGTTCAGCGGTGCCCGTCAGGCGCGTCGTCTGGTCGGCCGCGAGCTGTGCCGCACCCGCAGCCAGCTGGCGGAATATCTGACCGAAGAGGCCCGCCTAACCCCCGGCCCGCTGGAAGTGGCGAGTTTCAACGATGACGTCGAGGTGCTGGCCCAGCAGCTCAAGGCCGTCGAACTGCGGCTGGCCCGCTTTGAACAGCAGGTGACCTGATGACCCCGAAGGAGTTCAAACGCCTCTATCGCATCATCACCATCCTGCTGGAGCAGGGCATCGACGAACTGGTGCCCGCCCGCTATCAACCCTGGCCGGGTCGTCTGGCCCGTCGCTCCCTGTTCTGGCTCAAGAACAAGCAACCGGATCTCAGCCGCGGTGCCCGCATCCGCCTTGCCTTCGAGGCCCTTGGCCCCATCTTCATTAAGTTTGGCCAGATGCTCTCGACCCGCCGCGACCTGTTGCCGCCGGATATCGCCGAGGAGCTGGCCCTGCTGCAGGACAGGGTGCCCCCCTTCTGTGGTCAGGCGGCGCGCCAGCAGATCGAGCTGAGCCTGGGTTGTCCCATCGAAACCCTGTTTGACGACTTTGACGAGACGCCGCTGGCGTCGGCCTCAATCGCACAGGTGCATACCGCCCGCCTGAAGGAGAGTGGCCGCGAGATCGTCATCAAGGTGATCCGTCCCGACATCGAGCCAGTCATCGAGGCCGACCTGCGACTGATGCAGGCGCTGGCCCGTCTGGTGGCCCGCTTCGTGCCCCAGAGCGCGCGACTGCGCCCCATCGAGGTGGTGGAGGAGTATCGCAAGACCATCCTCGACGAGCTCAACCTGATGCGCGAAGCGGCCAACGCCATCCAGCTGCGCCGCAACTTCACCGGCTCCGAGGCGCTCTATGTGCCTGAAATCATTACCGACCTCTGCCGCGAGCAGGTGCTGGTGATGGAGCGCATCTACGGTATTCCGGTCTCCGACATTCCAGCGCTGGAAGCCAACGGCACCAATATGAAGCTGCTGGCCGAGCGCGGGGTGGAGGTCTTCTTCACCCAGGTGTTCCGCGACAGCTTCTTCCATGCCGACATGCACCCGGGCAACATCTTCGTCTCTTACGAACATCCGGAAAACCCGCTCTGGATCGGCATCGACTGCGGCATCGTCGGTACCCTCAATCGGGAAGACAAACGCTATCTGGCGGAGAATTTCCTCGCCTTCTTCAACCGTGACTATCGCAGGGTGGCGGAGCTGCACGTGGAGTCGGGCTGGGTACCGGCAGACACCAAGGTGGACGAGTTCGAGTTCGCCATCCGCACCGTGCTGGAGCCCATCTTCGAGAAGCCGCTCTCCGAAATTTCGTTCGGTCACGTGCTGCTCAACCTGTTCAACACCGCACGTCGCTTCCATATGACGGTGCAGCCGCAGCTGGTGCTGCTGCAAAAGACCCTGCTCTATGTGGAAGGGTTGGGGCGTCAGCTCTACCCGCAGCTCGATTTGTGGCAGACCGCCAAGCCGTTCCTCGAGAACTGGATGCACGAACAGGTGGGGCCAAAGTCGGTATTGAACGCCATCAAGGAGAAGGCGCCATTCTGGGCCGAGAAGCTGCCGGAGCTGCCGGAGCTGGTCTATGAGACCCTGCGTCAGACCCGTCATCAGCAGCGTCATTTCGACCAGATGTTTGCCGAGTTCCGCCGTCACAGCCGTCGGCAGGGGCAGGCCCGCTACCTCTTAGGGGTTGGAGCCAGCCTGCTATTGGCGGGTGTATTCTTGCTGACCCAAAAACAACACATTGAGTGGGGACAAGCCAGTCTCGCCGGTGCAGCCCTCTGCTGGCTGGTCGGCTGGTTGCGAACCCGTTCCCATTAATCAACAACCGCGCCGTCAGGCGCCTGTTCTGGAGAGAAAATCATGGGTGGTATCAGTATTTGGCAATTGTTGATCATCGCAGTCATCGTCGTGCTGCTGTTCGGTACCAAGAAACTGCGCGGCATTGGCGGTGATCTGGGCGCGGCGGTCAAAGGGTTCAAGAAAGCCCTCTCCGACGAGCCGGCTGATGCCAAGGCCGAGCAGAAAGATGCTGAGTTTCCCCCGAAACAGCTGAACGAAGCGGCCACTCAGAGCAGTGAGACCGCCAAGCAGAAAGACAAAGACCAGGCCTAAGCCATGTTCGATATCGGTTTTTGGGAGCTGGTCGTTATCGGTGTGGTAGCACTGGTGGTACTGGGGCCCGAGCGGCTGCCGGTTGCCATCCGCACGGCTACCCACTGGATCCGCCTCATTCGTTCGACCGCGAACTCGGTCAAGTCCGAGCTGGAGCAGGAGCTCAAGTTGCAAGAGCTGCATAACGACCTCAAGAAGGCGGAGCAGTTGCAGATGAGCAATCTGAGCCCAGAGCTGCAGGAGTCCATCGAACAGCTCAAGGCGGCGGCCCAGTCGGTCAATCGCCCCTATCAGGTGGAGAACGAGATCCGTCCGCCGCGCCCCGAGCCGGTCGCCCAGGCTGAGCCTGCCACGCCGATGGAACCTGCAGTGCAGCTGAGCCACGACGTGCCGCCGGTTAACAGCCAGCGGGAGAGCGAGCCGGTGCCGGTCAGCGACTCCGCAGTAAAAGGGGAGGTGAAGCCATGAGTCAGGCCGAACAACCCCTGATCAGCCATCTGGTTGAGCTGAGAACCCGCTTGCTGCGCTCCATTACCGCCATCCTCGTGGTGTTTCTGGCGCTGATCTACTTCTCCAACAACATCTACGACTTCGTGGCCCAGCCGCTGCTCAGCCAGCTGCCGGAAGGGACCAGCATGATAGCGACGGATGTGGCGACCCCCTTCCTGACACCGATCAAGCTGACCCTGGTGGTCTCCTTCTTCGTGGCGATCCCCTATCTGCTCTATCAGGCCTGGGCCTTTATCGCTCCCGGTCTGTACCAGCACGAACGGCGCCTGATCATGCCGCTGGTGGTCTCCAGTGCCCTGCTGTTTTATGCGGGCATGGCGTTCGCCTACTACGTGGTGTTCCCGCTGGTGTTCGGTTTCTTCACCAGTACCGCCCCCGCCGGGGTGACGGTGGCGACCGACATCGCCAGCTATCTGGACTTCGTACTGACCCTGTTCTTCGCGTTCGGGGTGGCGTTCGAAATTCCGGTGGCGACCATACTGCTCTGCTGGACCGGCGTGACCACACCGCAAAACCTGAAGGAGAAACGTCCCTACGTCGTTGTTGGGGTGTTTGTGGTCGGCATGCTGCTCACGCCGCCTGATGTCTTCTCCCAGACCCTGCTCGCCATTCCTATGTGGGCGCTGTGGGAGATAGGTCTGTTCTTCGCCCGCTTCTACGTGAAGAAAGAGGATGAAGAGCAACAGGAACAACCGGATGTGGAGAGCTGAGGCTCTGTTCGTCACCTGTTTGCCGGACGGCGAGAGGATGACGAAGTCCGCAGGAATAGCAGAACGAGGGGAGCTGAGGCTCCCTTCCTCTTTTCATGCTCCCGTTCGAGGCGTATGGTAAGACCCCATTCGGTAGATGGTTTTCAAATACCTGATATGTATTCCTTTTGTTCGGAACGTCTAATTCCATGATCGATATCGGTTTAAATCTGACCAGCAGCCAGTTCGCCGGTGAACAGCCTGAGCTGGTGGCCCGCGCCCGTGACGCTGGAGTGGAAGCGCTGATCCTCACCGGTACCGATCTGGACGGCAGCCGCGAGAGCGCCGGGTTGGCCGCCCGCTGGCCGGGTTACTGCTTCTCCACCGCCGGGGTCCATCCTCACGATGCCAAGAGTGTCGATGAGGCGACCCTGCCCGCCCTGCGCGAGCTGGCAGCCTTGCCGCAGGTGGTGGCTATCGGCGAGTGTGGCCTCGACTACAACCGCGATTTTTCCCCCCGTCCGGTGCAGGATGCGGTATTCGACGCCCAGCTGGCACTGGCTGCCGAGCTCGGGATGCCGGTGTTTCTCCACTGTCGCGATGCCCACGCCCGTTTTATCGAGATCCTCCGTCCCTGGTTGCCCAGACTACCGGGAGCCGTGCTGCACTGCTTCACCGGTTCCGACGAGGAGCTGGACGAGTGTCTGGCGCTGGGGCTGCATATCGGGGTGACCGGCTGGCTCTGCGACGAACGCCGCGGCCAGCTGCTGCGCGAGCAGGTGGCCCGTATTCCGGCCGGTCGGCTGATGATCGAGACCGATGCCCCCTATCTGGTGCCGCGGGATCTGAAACCGCGCCCGAAACGCAACGAACCTGCTTTTTTGCCGCACATCGCCCAGGTGGTGGCGGCCTGTCGTGGTGAAGCGCCCGAGGCCTTGCTGGCCCATACCCGGGCCACCTCCGCCGCGTTCTTCCAACTTCCTCTCCAGGAGTGATTCATGGCTACAACTCTTCCGGGCGCCTTTCCGGGCCGCCGCCTGCGCCGTCTGCGCAAACATGATTTCAGCCGTCGTCTGGTGCGCGAGAACGTACTGACCGTCAACGATCTCATCTATCCGATGTTCGTGCTGGAGGGGGAGAACCGTCGGGAAGCCGTTCCCTCCATGCCGGGGGTGGAACGTCTCTCCATCGATCTGCTGCTGGAGGAAGCCGCTGAACTGGTGGAGCTGGGCGTACCTGCCATTGCCCTGTTCCCGGTCACCCCGCTGGAGAGCAAGAGCCTGATGGCGGAAGAGGCCTACAACCCGAACGGATTGGCCCAGCGCACCGTGCGTGCCCTCAAGGCCCGCTTCCCGGAGCTGGGGGTCATCACCGATGTGGCGCTCGATCCATTCACCACCCACGGTCAGGATGGCATCATCGATGACGAAGGCTATGTGCTGAACGACATCACCACCGAGATCCTGATCAAGCAGGCGCTCTCTCACGCCGAGGCCGGGGTCGATATCGTGGCGCCGTCCGACATGATGGATGGTCGCATCGGCGCCATCCGCGCGGCGCTGGAAGAGAACGGCTTCATCAACACCCAGATCATGGCCTACTCCGCCAAGTACGCCTCCTGCTACTACGGCCCGTTCCGCGATGCGGTCGGCTCTGCCGGCAACCTCGGCAAGAGCAACAAAGCCACCTACCAGATGGATCCGGCCAACAGCAACGAAGCCCTGCACGAAGTGGCGCTGGATATTCAGGAAGGGGCTGACAGCGTGATGGTCAAGCCGGGCATGCCCTATCTGGACGTGGTTCGTCAGGTGAAGGATCAGTTCGGCGTGCCGACTTTCGCCTATCAGGTCAGCGGCGAGTACGCCATGCACATGGCGGCGATCCAGAACGGCTGGCTGAAAGAGAAGGAGACCATCATGGAGTCTCTGCTTTGCTTCAAGCGGGCCGGGGCCGATGGCATCCTCACCTACTTCGCCAAGCGCGTGGCGCAGTGGTTGAAAGAAGATGCCAGATAACTGACCGCGGTTTTGTCATGACCAATAAAATGCCCTTTGCTGATGCAAAGGGCATTTTTGTTACCAAGGGTATGGCGGCTGGTTATTCAACAGCTTGCCATTGCTGGTTAATCCAGTTGGGATCAACGGCTACGCCAGGGGCATAGGCCTGATTGTTGCAGTGTGCGGCCCAGGGGCCAAAGCACTGATAGACCCCCAAACCATCAAACAGCACTCTGGTGCCGTCCCGGTATTGGCCAAGGCCGTCCGGGAAGATGAAGTCATGCTCCGGCAGGCTGGTATCGACGATCTCGGTGACGACACCCAGCTCATTCACCACAAACTTGTAGTAGTTGCCGCTCTTGGTCATCCGCACGCTGTCGATGTAGCCCTGCTCGTTGCGTGTCAGCAGCGCGTACTCAACACCAAAATCGACCTTGTCGTTTTCCTTGTTGTAGGAGGTGTGGAACATGGGGATCTTGTTTTTGCCGACCGACAGAAAATCGAGGAAAGTCAGCACTTCGGTGATGTTGGCCGTCATGTTGAAGACCCCCGCCTCACCATTGCGATGCCAGCGGTCAATCGCACCTACTATGCGTGCTTCTGAGTTAGCCCAGTGCTGGTTTGCCTGAGTTGCCAGTGTCTCCTGACGTGCTCCCATAAACCACTCGATGTCACCCCGCATAAAGGACATGTCATTACAGTCCTTGATATCCGGTGAGCAGTCAGATGCCAGTGACAGCATCTGGTTCCAGCGTCTCACGTAATCATATTTACCCTGATTGTACTCGGGTCGACTGATATATTGGTTCAGAGAGTGGGTGACCTCATGGGCCAGCACGAAGGTAAAGTAGTTGCCGTAGTCTGCACCTGCTCCCAGTTGTGCCACGATCGGTTTTTGCAGGTCGGCTCGCCACTCGCGGGAGCGACCAGAAATGCCGACACCAAAGGTATTCTTGCTGGAGGTGTAGCGATGAACGAAGGCATCACTGCCATCTTTGAAGAAGCGATCCAGCGATACCAGCGTATCGGGGAACATCAGCCCCATCGGGTGATTGTCAAAGAATTCCAGCATCGCGACCAGCTGACCCTGACTGGCTTTTTGGTTATCACCTACCAGCAGCCCGTATTTAACGAAAATCTCCTTTTTGACTCCGTCCAGTTTGAACAACTCGGCAATCTGGGTGCGACTGGCTTTGGTCTTGGGTTTCAAGTGATCGAGAATAATCACCAACTGGGATGAATAGCTGGCGAAGTTATAGCGTTGCGGCTTGTCCATGGCCAGGTCTGGCGTAGCAGTGACCATATCTGCAATCGCCTGATAGAGCGTGTCACGCTGCAGTTGATTGCTGATTTTGCCGTGCATGGCAAATTGGTTGGAGAGCGGATTGATGACACTGACAAAGTCAGGTTCGGCATTGGCCAGCTCATTGCTGATAGTCGTTATTGCGGCATCGATATCGAGAGTCTTGCCATAAGAGATCTGCAGCTCGGTATTGCTTGCGCCCCCCAGAACCAAGTCATATACACCATCACCATTCAGATCCAGACTTTCAAACACCGGACCATTGGTTGCTTTGTGCAGATCCAGATTCTGGCCATGCTCATCAAGCAAGGGGATCGCTGATTTGTAGCCCTCCTTGCTGTAATCAATCTTGCACCAGTTGCAACTTGCAATTCTGCCGGTCGCGATATCCTGACTGTCAAAATAGTAGGTAGAGGAGTGGTAGCCGGTCGTATTATAAAGAACGGCCTTATTTTCCCCTGAGAGGATTGGGAGTTGGCCTGGTGCTGCCGCATTCAAATATACCAGCTGGTCGGTGTATACCTGATTGTTGTTGATGATGAAATCGACACTGCCATTCTGGTCATAATCGATCAGCGAGAAGTTGGGGTGAGATGCGCTGATGTTTTCAGGAATGAAGGGTGTTCCTGACAAGTCAACGACTCTGACGGGTTTCTCCAGATATTCCAGCTGATGGGTATTGTTGTTGCGGGCACCATAATAGACATGCACCCCCTGCTTGTTATTGTCAAAATTGAGGGTCAGCAGATCATCAATACCATCCCGGTTGATGTCATAGAAGCGTATCGCGGTATGGTTGATATTGCCGGTGTTGAGCAGCAAGCCAGCCTCTTGCCAGGTCTGTTCATTGTTGTCAAAGCGGTACCACTTGATCTGGCCAGTGCGATCGGCTCTGCTGACCACCAGATCCTTGGCCCCATCGCCATCAACATCGGTACTGGCAACGGCAGTACGCATGGCTTTGCCGAGAGGTAGCCGGTCGACCAGATTGAACTGGGTTGGCACTGTCATGCTATTGCCTGATACCACATCCAGCGTCACCGTGCTGGTCACGCTGTTGATGCCATCCGAGATTTCGACGGTGAAACTGTCTTTGCCAACATAACCGCTACTGTCAGGGGTATATACAAAAATCCCATCTTCGCGCTGTTCTATCTGACCATGACCTGACTGGGTTTGCCGAACGTAGCTCTTAATGAAAAGCGGATCTTTTTCGATGTCATATACATTTAAAAGAATATCGCCAGTCATCGCTGGCTGATTATTGATGACAGTATAGTGATTCTCTTTTTCCCAGATGTGAGGTGCTGCATTAGGAATTTCTGTCAGTAGTGGTTGCGCGATACTTATATGTGGCAAGCAACTGAGTAAACCCAGCAATTTCATTCTGTTCATCCGATATATCCTTGTCGAAATATGTCCTGATGGGAGTGGTTGTTTTTTGCCTGATTTAAATCAGGTCATTCTTTTAGGTTGATCGCTACGTGTGATGAATACAGGCGTT
>NZ_LYSQ01000050.1:0-8837 GCF_001728955.1 Aeromonas sp. DNP9
CCCGCGCTTGCGCCAAATCCTGCGGGCTTTGCAACAATAACTCTCCTTTCAAAATCCCGTTCACCCGCTCCGCCAACGCATTCTGGTAACAGTCATACCCATCCGTCATCGAGCATTTCACCCCGTATCGTTCATGTAATGACTGATACAGCCCCGAGCAATACTGCACGCCGCGGTCCGAGTGATGGATGAGTTCACCGCCGCCACGCCGTTGCTTCAGCGCTTTCTTGAACGCCATCGCAACCGACTCGGCGTGCATCCCTTCGTGCACGTGATGGCCCACTATCTTGCGTGAGTACGCATCCGTCACCAGGCTCAGGTACAGCGGCCCGCTCCTGGCTGGCAGATAGGTGATATCTGCGACCCAGACCTGCTCCGGGGCCACCGGCGTGACCTGCTCTGGCTCCGCCTTGAGCAAGTTGGGATGACGGTAGAAACGATGAAAACTGTGGGTGGTCTTGTGATACGCCCGTCTGGGTGGCACCAGCAGGCGGTGCTCGGCCAATATCTGAAACAGCCTGTCCCGCCCGACCTTGAGCCCGCCATCATCCTGACCCTGCAGCAGATAATGCAGCTTGCGGGTGCCGACCCGAGGTTGTCGCAGTCGAACCTGACGCACAAAGCGCACCACCTGCAATCCCTGTGCATGGCGCTCGTCGGCGACCCGATTGCGCTTGTAGTAAGCCTGCCGGCTTATCCCGAGAAACAGGCAAGCCCTGACAATGGTCAGCCTCTCGACTTGCCGCTGCGAGAGGACTTGCCGGGTCGCTTTTTTACGATGGAGACGCCGTAGTCATTCTTCAGTACATCGACGACGGCCTCAAAGAACTGGGCCTTCTGGCTCATCAGTGCCAGCTGTTGCTCGAGTTCCTTGATACGCTGTTCGGGCGTCTGGTTGTCAGGGTCAGGCATGGTGATGCTCCTGCCGGCGCGTACAGAAGCCCCCTGGCTCCAATCTTGCCGACCATGTTTACGCAACCATACCAGAACAGTGGAGCGGCCCTGAATGCCATAACGCACCTGAGCCTGTTTGTAGGTGAGCTCGCCTTTTTCAATCTGCTCGACCAGTGCCAATTTAAAAGTCAGCGAGTAATCGCGCTGCGTCCGTTTCACACCTTGTCCCATCGGGTTCTCCATTTATTGGGGGGAAAGGTGTAAACCATATTCAGGACGGGACACATTCAAAATCGAAGCCGTTAAACAAATCACCGAGCGCGGACGGCCGGTGGCTGACGTTGCACGAGCCCTTGGGGTATCCAGCCACAGTCTGTATGCCTGGCTCAGGCAGTACGGCAAGCCTGCTGACCAGCAGCTCGAAGAGTCAGCCTTGCAAACCGAGATCCGCCGCCTGAAAGCCGAACTGCGCCAGGTCACCGAGGAGCGCAATATCCTAAAGGAGGCGCTGTACTTTGCCAGCGAGTCAAGGAAAGGTACGCGTTCATAACCTCCCGACTCGACCGGTACAGTGTCGTTACCCTGTGCCAGACCCTGGGGGTTCACCGAAGTGGCTTCTACGCGTGGCTGAAACAGCCCGTATCGCCACGACAAGAGGAGGACGAACGACTGATAGGATTGGTCAAGCAATCCTGGCTGGAAAGTGGTGCTGTCTACGGTTATCGCAAGATCCATCGCGACCTTCGTGACGCAGGGGAAGCCTGCGTTCGCAAACGGGCTATCAACGCCGCAAGGGGCATTATGGAGGCAAGAGCACGCAGGCGGCCCCAAACACGCTGGCACGTCAGTTTAAAGTGCCAGCCCCCAACCTCTCCTGGGTGACTGACATTACCTACATTCGCACTCAAGAAGGGTGGCTGTATCTGGCTGTGGTGCTCGACCTGTTCTCTCGCCAGATCGTCGGCTGGGCGATGAAGTCACGCATGACGGCAGACTTGGCGGTGGATGCGTTATTGATGGCCGTCTGGCGGCGCAAGCCCAAGCAACCGGTACTGGTGCATTCGGATCAGGGCAGCCAGTTTACCGGTGGTGAATGGCAGGACTTTCTGAAGGCTCACAACCTGAGTTGCAGCATGAGCCGACGTGGCAACTGTCACGACAATACTGTCGCCGAGAGCTTCTTTCAGTTGCTCAAACGGGAGCGGATCAAGCGCAGGATTTACGCGACAAGAGACGAAGCCCAAAGCGATGTATTTGATTATATCGAGATGTTTTACAACCCAATCAGGCGCCATGGTTCCAATGATGGGCTGTCGCCGGTAGAGTTTGAAAGGCAGTTTATTTTTCAGCAACAGAGTGTCTAGAAAACCAGGGGCGATTCACTTCGCCGGAATACGCAACTAGTAAGGTGACAATCTTGGCGACAGGTAAGACCGGGGCACGGCCAGCCGCTAAGGCTTCTAGAGCCCCCACCCCTTCATCTCGATACCACCGAAGCCAGCGGCCGATGGTCGATCGAGCAGCGCCGGTAAGGTGATGAACATCAGTGATCGTGCGTCCTTCATGTAACAGCGAGATGGCCATCAAGCGACGAACATGCCCTTTATCACGCGTGGCATGGATGATTTTGTGAATGCGGCGCCGTTGTGGTCGTGGCAGGATAGGCATCAACTCAGTCCTTTGGGTATGGCTTGTTTTGTTTGGCGACTAATGAGATCGCACAAACTGGACTGAGTTCCCTTCCTCCAGTGATCTACTATTCGGAACAGCAATTTAGTAAACCGTTACTGTTAAAATAGTAGGTATGATACTTTATTGTTTTACTCTAAGCTTGTCTCAGTATATAACACGCCAACTGGTATGAAACTATTATTCAGTGGAGCTACGATTTTTGCCGTATAAATGTACCACGCAGAGTGATTTGGTATGATACTTAATTGCTCTTATACAAAAAAGAGCCGCTATTGCGGCTCTTTTTGTTTCGGCTGATGGTTACGACAGCCGCAGGTTGGTGATGGTGACCTCATCGAGGGAGGGCACTATGATGCCGCTGGTGATCCCTTTGGCAATGGCCTGACTACGGTTCTTCGAGTCGGTCTTGTTGGTCACCTGGGTCAGGTGGAAGTTGACCGTCCGCTCACTGATGCCGAGGATGGTGGCGATCTCCCAGGAGGTCTTGCCTTCGCTGGCCCAGAACAGGCACTCCTTCTCCCGATCCGACAGTTCGGTCAGGTATTTCATCATATCCGGTCTGCTTTTGATCAGTTGCAGTGCGGAGTTGAAGATGTAGCTGGCGCAGAATGACAGCAGCGGGACATTTTCAAACATCAGGTCGGAGTTGGATTTCTCCTTGGTGATGAATGAGAGGATGCCGTGCTCCCCCTGCGGGGTGTGCAGCGGAAAGGAGACGCCATTGCGTACCCCGAAATCGGCCGCCAGGTTCATCACGTCGCGGCTGGCGCTGGGCAGCCAGGGCGAGTCGCAGTCGAGCTTGTTCCAGAAGATCGGCTGGGTCTGTTTCAGCCCCAGATAGACCACCGGATCCTGGGTCAGATACTGGTTTTCGCTATAGGCGTCAAACCAGGTGGTCGGACAGTTGTTGAACAGTGCCACGTGGGATTTTTGCATGCTGATGGGGAAAATAATCAGCAGCCGAAAGTAATCGAAGCCCATTTGATGACTGAAGCGCTCCAGCAGTTGCTGGATATCGCTGGTTTTTGTTGCCTTGGTGAACTTGTCGATATGTTCCCAGATCGCATCGTTGAGCATTACTTTCTCCTTTTTCGATCTCTATCACACTGATCGAAAAGATTTTTTCTCGTTATTTATATTTGTGCGGTGGCTATTGGCGCCACTTATTCCGTGCGTGCTTAAAAATTATCCTGTTTTTGTGCATAAAGGCCAAGAAAATCCTCTCGTTGCCAGTCCGCCCTGCATTTGAGATAATGATAATGGTTATCATTAGTAAGATGTATTTCAATGAACAAATTATGGTGTGTGGCCCTGCTGCCACTGTCAGTCCACTTTGCTGCCATCGGGGATGAGCTGGTTGCTCCCGCCCTCAAGAACAGCATAGCTGCCGGGAAAGCCTCCCAGCAGCGGGTGGAAAAAGCCGCCGATGCCGCTGTTGCCGCACGACTGGAGCTGCAAAATGCCCAGCTGCAACTGCGTGACCTCGAAGCCTACAACCGCTACATGCAATCTCTGGTGGCCGATCAGCAAAATGAGCTGGGTAAATTGAGCCAGCAGTTGGAAGCGGTGCAAGAGACCCGTCAGGGCTTGATCCCGCTGATGTTGCAGATGCAGGCAGATCTGGAACAGCTGGTGCAAAATGACATCCCGCTGCGCAAGGAAGATCGTTTGGCGCGGGTTGAACAGTTGAAAGCGACCCTGGCCCGCGCAGACGTTAGCGAGGCAGAGAAATTCCGTCAGCTGCTGCAGGCCTATCAGATCGAAGCCGAGTACGGCAGCCGGATGGACAGCTATTCCGCCGAGCTGGAGCTGGATGGTGCTCCTCGTCGGGTCGATGTGCTGGCGCTGGGCCGGGTCTCCCTGCTGGCAATGACGGCCGATCGCAGTCAGGCATGGCGCTGGTCTGCCGAGGCGAAGCAGTGGCAAGCCCTCGACAGCCAGTGGCTCTCCCCTATCGCCGAGGCGATGGATGTGGCCGCCGACAAGAAAGTTCCCCAGTTGCTCAATGTCCCCCTCTCTGTCAGCCGTAGTCAGGAGGCCCAATCATGAGAGTCACCATGAAGTGGTTCCCCCTCCTTATTGCCCTCTCCTGCGGTACCAACGCTGCTGTCGCCGATGAGTGGCAGCAGCAGGAACAGGCTCGTGAACAGCAGGCTCAGCAAGACCTGGCGACCGTTGCCAAGGAGCTCGGCACTGCCCGCGCCAGACTGGCCGAGGCCCAGCGCTTGAGCAAGGAGCTGGCTGGCAAGTTCGCCAGCAACGAGAAGCAGCTGGTCGAGCTCAACGCCCAGTGGGAGCAAGCCTCCGGCGACATGAACGAGATCTTCGCGGTCACCCGTCAGGGCGCCAGCGATGCGGTCAAGCTGCTGAGCGAATCCGCCGTCGAGGGCCAGTACCCGGAGCGTCTCGCCCCGCTGAAAGCCATGGCACAGGATAAACAGGTGCCGGATCGCGCCGCCCTCGCCCTGCTGCCCGCCACGCTGCTGCAGGAGATCCGTGAATCTGGCCGGATTGCCCGGTTCAACGGCAAGGTGCTCGATGCCCAGGGGGCTGCCAGCGAGCAGTCGCTGACCCGGGTTGGCAGTTTTGCCCTGCTGGGGAGTGACGGCTTCCTGCAACCGACAGCCGAAGGCTTGAGCCCGGTACTGGGTCTGCCCGGTAGCGTGCTCTCTGCCGTTGCGGCTTATCAGGGTCAGGAAGGGGAAGCGCTGCCGCTGGATCCTTCGCATGGCACTCTGCTGGCGATGCTGGCACAGGCGCCCACCTTCTGGCAGCAGGTACAGCAAGGTGGTCAGGTCGGCGCCATTATCGTGCTGCTGGCAGCCATCGGTTTGGGAATTGCGGCGGTACGGCTGTGGAGCCTCTCCCGCGAACTGGGTCGGGTGCGCCGCCAGCTCAAGAGCGGCGAGTATCACGCCGACAACGCCCTCGGCCGGGTGCTGACGGTGGCGGACAAACACCCCGAGCTGAGCATGGAGACTCTCGAGCTGCGTCTTGATGAGGCGATCCTGCAGGAGACTCCTCGCATGGAGCGCGGCATCGGCATGGTCAAGGTGATCGCGGCCATCGCCCCCATGCTGGGTCTGCTCGGTACCGTGACCGGGATGATCGGCACCTTCCAGGCCATTACCCAGTTTGGTACCGGCGATCCCAAGATCATGGCGGGCGGCATCTCCATGGCGCTGGTCACCACGGTACAGGGTCTTGTGGCGGCCATTCCGCTGATCTTGGCCCACAGCCTGCTGCAATCCCGCTTCACCGAGCTCTCCAATGTACTGGAGCAGCAGGTGGCCGGCATTCTGGCTGAGCGTGCCGAGAGCAATAACAACGGGATGGAGCGAGCAGCATGATGCTCGACATCTGGCAACAGCTGCAGAGCTTCATGGGCCGTGGCGGCCCGGTGCTCTGGGTCATTCTGGCCCTGCTGGTGCTGATGTGGATTTTGATGATCGAGCGGTTGCTCTACCTCAATCTGGGTTTCGGCCCGCTGCAGCAACAGCTGCTCGGCCGCTGGCAGGCCCGCAGCGAGCGCCACAGCTGGCACGCCCGAGCGATCCGCAGCCGCTGGCTGGCACAGGCGGAGCTGGAACTGAACCGTCATCTGATCTTCATCCGCACCCTGGTGGTGCTCTGCCCCATGCTGGGGTTGCTGGGCACTGTGACCGGCATGATCGGCGTATTCGATGCGTTGGCCGCGGCCAACCGCTTTAACCCGGAGAGCATGGCGGGCGGGATCTCCCGCGCCACCATCCCCACCATGGCAGGCATGGTGGTGGCGCTCTCCGGCGTGTTGTTACTCAGCCGGCTCGAGAGTCAGGCCAAGCGTGCGTTGGCCAAGACCCGGGACGGCTTGCGAGAAGAGAAGGTAATGCAATGAGACGGCAATCCAAACGCCAGCGTGACGAAGTGCAGATCGACATGACCCCCATGCTGGATATCGTGTTCATCATGCTGATCTTCTTTATTGTCACCACCTCCTTCGTGCGCGAAGCCGGGCTCGAGGTGCACCGGCCCCAGGCCAGTCAGGCCAAGGCGCAGAAATCCTCCAGCATCATGCTGGCGATCGGGGCTCAGGGTCAGATCTTCCTCGACCGCAAGCAGATCGATGTGGAGCGGGTACAGGCCACCATCGCCCGTCTGCTGGCGGAGCAGCCCGATGCCAGCCTGGTGATCCAGGCCGACGAGCGAGTGCCCCATGGCAAGGTGGTGCGGGTGATGGATGAGGCCAAGGCGGCGGGTATCGCCAATATCGCCGTGGCGGTGGCGCCGAAATGAAATACAAGCTGATGAGCCTGGGGCTGGGGATCGCCCTCAGTCTGGGCATCCTGCTGTTTATGGCCACGCTGGTTGAACCGCCCCGGGGCGAGAAGGTGGCGAGCGAACAGAAGCCTATCGTCATCAATATGCAGAACGAGGTGACCGAGGTGCAGGTGCGCGAGCGTCCGGTGCCGCAGGAGCCCGAGCCTCTGCCAGAGCCTCCCGCGGCATTGGCATCGACACCGTTGCCGATGCCTGCCGCGGCCCCCGTGGCGGCCGTTGAGCCGAGTCTGGATCTGGTCTCCAGCCTCAGTGCGGTGCAGGTCTATGCCCCCGGAGTGGCGACCAGTACCGCACCGGTATTGAGTGGCAACTACCACGGCCAGCAGCAGGGAGCGGGTATCGGCGCAGGTGACATGCTGATGCCGCTGCAACGGATCGAGCCGATCTACCCCTATCGTGCCCAGCAGTCAGGGATCGAAGGATTCGTCACCCTGCGCTTTAGCGTGAATGCTGAAGGTGGCGTGCAGGATGTGGAAGTGGTCGAGGCCAAGCCCAAGCGTCAGTTCGAGCGGGCGGCCATTCAGGCGATCAACAAGTGGCGCTATCAGCCGAGACCGGGCGCTACCGACAAGCTGGTGCAAGTCATCACGCTCAAATTCAAACTGGAGTCATAACTATGTTGCGGATCTGGATCTGTCTGCTGGCCCTGGTCGGCCAAGCCTGTCTGGCGATGGAGGTCAGCCCTCACTTCTCCCGTCAGCTTGAACCCGTGATGAAGCTCTATCAGTCCGGTCAGTGGCAACAAGCTCAAAGCAAGGCGTCCGGCCTCAAGCCAAATAGCGATGCCGAGCGTGCCTGGCTGGCGCAGTTGCAAGCCTCGCTGGCGGCCAATCTGCAACAGACCGCCCAGGCGAGCCGTTATGTCGAACAGGCTCTTGCCTATAAAGAGTGGCCCGAGCAGCAACAGCTCCAGCTGTTGCGACTGCGCGGCGATATTCAGGCCCAGCAATCCAACTGGTCTGGCGCCATCGCCAGCTACAAGGCGGCACTGGCACTCAAACAAGACGATGGGCTGCGCCTGCGTCTGGCCGGCCTCTATTACCACAACAAACAGTACGGTGACGCTGCCAGCCAGAGCGAACAGTTGTTGAAGAAGGGTTGGCAGAAGCAGGCCGCCATCATTCGTCTCTCCGCCCTCACCGCTCAGCAACGTTATGGCGTGGCTGCTGATCAGGCGGCCGAGTTGATCAGCCACGAACCCAAAGAGAGCAAATGGTGGCAGCAGGCGGTGTCGCTCAACCTCTCCGCCAAACGTGGGGATCAGGCGTTGGCGCTGCTGCAGACTGCCATCGACAGAAAACTGATGGATGACGCGTCAGCCCGCAACCAGCTGATCCGCCTCTATGCCTGGCAAGGGCTGCCTTATCGTGGTGCCCGTCTGCTGGAGGCGGCCATGGCCAAGGGACAGATGAAGCAAAGTGCTGAAAACCGCCAACTGCTGGCCCAATTGTGGGAAGGTGCCCGGGAGTGGTCACAAGCGGTCGATAGCTGGCAGTTGCTCGCCAACCAGCATGGTCAGCCCAAAGCCGCCATGCGCGCCGCCGAACTGCTGCTGCAACAGGGCAAGACAGATGCTGCCATGACCCAGCTCGCCGCCATCAAGTCGGTAAAAGGCGAGCAAGGCAATCGTGCCAAAGCGTTGCTGGTGCAGGCGCACCTTAATAAGGAGCAGTATGCCCAGGCGCTGGAACTGGCCCGTGAGCTGCAGCAACAGGATAACTGGCAACAGAAGGCAACCAGCTGGGTCAACTATATCCGGACACAAAGCGAAGAGTTGAGCAAAAAAGCGGCGTAAAAGAGATGCCAAGGGGTTGTTTTGGGGCGTTCAGTTCGCTTTTTCAGCAAACGAACGCGTTTTTGCAAAAAGCCCTTGTCATCCCGGCGCGGCTCCCTATAATGCGCCCCTACCAGCACGGCGGAACACGCCAAAC
>NZ_LYSQ01000051.1:0-8559 GCF_001728955.1 Aeromonas sp. DNP9
CTCGATAAAAAAGGCCATCTCTTGCGAGGTGGTCCTTTCCAAACGTTTGGTGATGGGACACTCGCTCGCCACCGGAAAGTAGTATGAATGTATGCAAAACAGGATACGCCTGATCTTGCGTACCGGAGCGAAAGGTTTGACCGAGCTGCATCCTACCTCAAAACTCTCCCAGAACAACCGCAGGACTTGCTATCTTCCCGAAACAGAGCATTCATGGGCTCCCATTCACCACAAGGAGTTCACCATGATGACCACCACCCATTTTGACCAACTGCAGCTTGCCAGCCGCTGGTGCTTGTCAACAGCGCCCTTTGAACGCTGGCCCCCGAACGGTACTGGATCAAGCTACATCCGGCTGCCTGGCAAAGTCATCTATCGCCTGTGCGACATCGAAGCTTATGAAAACGAGTGTCTAGTGCCATCTACTGCCGAGTTCTACAAGTCAAGACGAAATATGATTGCTGACAACTTGAAGTACCCCACCGAACAAAATCATCGCCAAGCCTAACTTTGACAGGCAGCAGCATTACAAAGTACCTCCACAACCTGGTCTTGCTGCTCATCCGACAAGCCAACCCACAGTGGTAAGCGGACCAACCTTTCAGACTGCTGATTCGTGACATCCAAGCCGCCATGCGGCCGACCATAACGCTTCCCGGCAGGGGATGAATGAAGCGGTACGTAGTGGAAAACCGACCAGATTTCATTGCGCTTGAACGAATCAAGGACCTTTTGACGGTCTAATTCCGGCGCCAGGAGAATGTAGAACATGTGGGCATTGTGTTCACAGTCATCTGGAACAATCGGTCGCCTAAGTATTCCCTTGGCTTCAAGGGGTTCCAGAAGCTCATGATAACGCTGCCAGCTTACCAGCCGCTTTTGGGTAATTCGATCCGCGTCCTCAAGTTGCGCCCAAAGGAAAGCAGCAATCAGCTCCCCGGGCAAGAACGACGAGCCCACCTCTTGCCAAGTATACTTATCGACTTCTCCCCTGAAAAATCGACTTCGGTCGGTACCTTTTTCGCGGATGATCTCTGCGCGAAGGCTCATGTCGGGGCTATTGACGAGCAACGCACCGCCTTCTCCCGAGATCACGTTTTTTGTTTCGTGGAAACTGTAGGCTCCGAGATCACCAATGCTGCCGAGGGCCCGCCCTTTGTAGGTTGACATCACCCCCTGTGCTGCATCCTCAACGACCTTCAATTCATGCTTCTGGGCGATGGCCATAATCGTATCCATCTCGCACGCCACTCCCGCGTAATGCACGGGAACAATGGCGCGGGTACGTGGTGTAATGGCGGACTCAATCAGCCGTTCGTCCAAATTCAGAGTGTCTTCTCTGATATCGACAAACACGGGAACCCCACCACGAAGCACAAAGGCATTGGCGGTAGATACAAAGGTGTATGACGGCATGATGACCTCGTCGCCGGGCTGAATATCCAGCAATAAAGCAGCCATCTCGAGTGCCGCCGTGCAAGAGTGAGTAAGCAGACCCTTATTACATCCAGTCTGCTCCTCCAGCCATGCATGACAGCGTTTGGTGAAAGGCCCATCGCCGGCCAAGCTACCATTGAAGTGCGCTTCAGCGATGTAGTACAACTCCTTGCCTGTCATGTGAGGCCAGTTGAACGGGATGCGGTTGTTTGTCTTTTTCATACTCTCTCCAAGGCCTTTCTTCGATACCCCTGTCAGGACTTAACACTTGTCAGCAAAGAGGAAGCAAAGGACAAAAGTAGCTGAAACACAAAAATCCAGGGCAAACTGATATTTTTGGGGGGGGGGATTTCGGTTAAATTTGAATTAGCCACGAGCCGCTACTACCGTCCCGAGAACAATCAATCCAACCCCTAGTGCTTTTTGCATGCTCATTGGTTCACTTAAAAGCCAGCCACTTAACAGCAAAACTACGACGAAGTTTAGGCTCATGAAGGGGTAGGCATGACTCAAATCAAATTTCGTCATAGCAGCCATCCATGCAAGAGATGCCAAGAATGCAGCTGCGAAACCTGAAAATATCGCCGGATCGAAGAGAAGCCCGAGTAGAAATTTGAGCTTATCTACCAACTCTGAGGGTAGCGGACCAAACTGCGCAATTCGCCATTTGAGAATTATCTGTCCATAGACTGTGAAACCCAAAGTGGCAAAGATGTACAGGTAGTCAAAATAGCGACTCATGAGCACCCCTCAAGAACAGCCAAACCAAACCCTGTTTTCCCGTAACCATTGCCGTTGTAAAGCATATATCGAGATCCATCATGGTCAAACACAAAAGGATACTCAATCATTTCAGAATCCCAACCGAACTCCGACACATCAATTCGACAATCGGCGTCTAGCCTCTGCCAGTGGATGCCATCTAGTGACTCAGCATAACCAATACGATATGCAGAACCTCTATGAGAAAACCACATCTTCCAGCAGCCCCCGTCGCGAATAACAGAAGGTCTGGAAATGGCATATTCCGAGTCATCAGAATAGTCTATTGCCACAACCCCTTCCCGTATCCACGAAACCCCATCGATTGATTCAGCGTACTTAATGTGATATCGGTGCTCAGGTTTTCCATTTCGTATTTTCCAGTCGGTGCATGAGAGATACCACATGCGCCATTTGTCAAGATCAGGCAATACACAGCAGCTGGCAACGAAGTGAGGTTCAGTCATCGAACGATCAACAACTGGACCTGGTGCATACCTTTTGAATTCCCCAACATGCTCGCTTATAGAGAGACCGATGGAATTTCTAAATGGCACAGTCACACCCAAATTCCATCCGATGTAGTAGAGAAATCGCCTGCCATCGTGCTGGGCAAGCCAAGTGGCCATCGCTCCACTATCGTCGAACTCACCTAAAGCACCAGGGCCGAGCACTGGACTATCCGATAACTCAAGGATTTCCTGTGGTCTGGTTATGTCTATTAATAGATATCCGGTAAAACTTTGATTATCTTTATTCCTTGAGCTGAAATAGATCTTAAACAAATCCCCTTCGATATGCTCCGCAATAGGAACAGCAGCATGAGAGTACATCCATTCGTTTTGACCTGACGGACAATAAATCTGCCCAAGCTTTCTCCAGCTGTGTTTCATATGCCCCTCAGCTTTGTACTGGGCACCTTTGAACGTTCGGTAGTTGTGCCAATATAGACCCCTTCGGGTGCCGCATCTGCGAGCAGTAGCGCTCCAGCACCGACAACACATCTATCCCCGATTTTGATGTGATCACGTAATGTCGCGTTCACGCCTACGAAACACTGCTCACCAATTTCTACCCCACCCGAGATGACCACATGCGATGCAATAAAGGTGTGATCAAGAATTACTGAATGGTGGCCGATATGGTTACCGCTCCACAAAGTCACGTTGTTGCCTATCGTGACGAACGGCTGAATGGTGTTGTCTTCAAAAATGAAACAGTTTTCACCGATTCTTCCTTCATTGAGCACTGTTGCACGCGAACTGATGAAGCTCGCCAGTTTGTAACCCATCTCCTTTGCTGCGAGAAACTTTTCTTTACGGACTGCATTCAGCTTCGAGTAACTCAGTGCAACAAAAAAATCATAGGAATCGGGCGGATAGTTTTTAGCGACAGCCTCAAACGCGACAACCGGCAAGCCGCAAAACTCAGATTCCTTGATGTAGTTTGCATCTACCGTAAAGGCAACAACTTCGTAATTGGAGTCCGTACTGAAGTAGTAGTGTGCGAGTTGCGCGATATCACCAGAGCCAAAAATTACAAGCGCTTTTTTCATGGTATCTTCCTCACCAGAATCGTAAACTCATAAAGTCCATAATCATGAAGCAATGCGACTTGGCGGGAATAGCGACGTTTGCACAAATCAAACAAGCGACATGGGTCCGCGTAGTAGAGGTAGTCGCGTTTTTTATCCTCGTCTGAGTATGAGGTCAGGCAGTTGAACGCGAATCCAAGACTGCTGGTTCGGTCAAGAACGTCCAAGGTGGCCTGTAGATAATCAAACCACTCTGCATCCGAGCGCCCCAGTCGCACATTAAAAATACCACTTGCCAAGCCATAGTCAGCTACTCCGTTTGGCTCTGTCGCGGTGATGAAACGAGTTTGATCGGTAGTAGCATGCCGTTGCTCTGCCACTTTGATCATTTCTTGGGAAACATCCACCCCAAAATATGTGCAGTTTGCGTGCTTGTCTCGCAGATAATCGAGCAAGGCGCCGTAGCCGCAACCCAAGTCGTTCAGGGAAAAATTTGGCGACTTGGGGTCAATGATTTTGCACAATTGCGCAAACCTGACCATCTGGCTTTCTTCACCATTCCAGTCGACTCCACGAGGCGTATCGCCATGTTCCGCAAGTTTTTCAGCGTAATAAGTTGCAACCTCGTCGAGCAGACTAGTCTTGTCGTTTTGCATAAATCTGCCTCACGATGGTATATGGACGCTGCTTGGTTTCAGAAAATATCTTGGATAGGTAGATTCCCACGACACCGATAAAGGAGATGACCATACCTCCAAGGAGCCAAATAGAGGCCATGACTGATGTCCATCCGCTCATGGGTTTTGCAAGGAATAGCCAGTACGTAACCAGATACACGATGTAAGCTAGAGCAAACAGCGAGATCGCTACGCCGATGTAAAAAATGCCGACCAGCGGAGCATTGCTGAATGACGTCACCGAGTTGACCAGCAATGACATCTTCCGGCGAAAGGTGTAGGTGGTTTCACTGGTATGGTGCTTCTTGATTACCTGAGGGCGCTGGTCGAAACCGGTGATGTGCCATAGGCCCGCCATAAAAACCTCGCGCTCCTGATGACATAACAGCGCATCAATATAGCGCCTCGCCATCAGCCGAGTGGTTACTACGTTTTCTGGTAGCGCTAGTCCCGTTAGCGCTTTGAAGATGCGATAAAACCACTGACCGCTCCAACGCTCAAACCAGTTTCCTTTTCTGCGCTCCTGGACTCCGTAAACCACATCACAGCGTTCTTGGTTCATCTGCCGCGCAAACGCCTCAAGCCACTCTGGATCCTCTTCAAGGTCGCTATCGATGAGAAAAACCAGCTCTCCTTTGGCGTGTGCCAATCCCGTCATCATAGCCTTGTGATGCCCAAAGTTACGGGACAAATCAACTACAACAACATGTGAATCCTGTTCGGTGAGTCTGATAGCCAGGTCCAAGCTATTGTCTGGTGATCCATCATTCACAAGCACAATTTCATAATCGTCTTCAACCATCCGCTTTGCACTAGCGCTCGCACGTTCGTGAAACTCGCTTATATAAGGAGCAGACTGGTAGAGAGTTGCAACTATTGAAAGCTTCATGCCACATACCTCATGTACCGAGGACTGTCATTGCCACAGTTAAACAAAAGATCAAGGATTGTGACGCCATGAGTGAACTCGCCCCAAAGCTGTGGGTACGCGGGGTATCCGGCGTAATCGAACCAGGTCAGCTTAATCCTCTGATCCGAAAAAACCTTTTCATCGACATAGTACTTGGCTGCCGGTCCCGAGATGTACTCAGTGCCACCAGCTTGCACACACAGATTTGCGAGCCGCTCCGTCTTCCCATCAAGCAGCGTGTAATCCCAAGAACTTGTAATGGTGGTTTTTATTGCCAGGTAATTGCAGATAGCTTCGATAAAGCGACGGTTGAGTTGCGAAATGTGAGTGAAGTTTTGTTCAAGGTACAGCGGCTCCAACCATGAAGCGATTTCCGAGAAATGGGGGGCTCGGCGATAGTTCTGTGCCAATGCTTTCCAATGTGCAGCGGCCCAATCAGTGCCTTCAATCTCAGTCTCTCTGATTTTTTGGTGGTACTTACCTTTCACCAGAACGGGAACCGTTAGCCACTGAACCCCTTGGGGCGTTTTGATTTGATTTCGATTGCGCCAGTCGCGGCGCGTGTACTGCATGTCGTCGTAAAGAATGAATTCATCGACAGCTGCAATCATGTCGAAGTAGCCCTTCCACGGTATGTAGTTGGACTGCAAGATGGCGACTTTTTTCATTACCTCTTGCCTCGGGCTTTGAAAATTTGGTAAGCAGGGTTCTGAGAAGCTTCTATCGGATCGAAATTATCCAGAATAAACCGATTAGTCAACGGGTGTGTGTTTTTGAATCGCAGTTCTTCACGGCCATCAAGCGGCAAGTCAAAAACGAATATAAAACCCGGATTGGCGGCCTTGATACGTTCAATTTCTCGATGTTCAAATGCCTCAGAGCGTGGAAAAAGGGCATAAATTTCCCACATCGGCGAGCTGCGCTCTAGCAAGGCATATGCGCCAGGCCAAAATGGTGTCGCGACAAAACTTCGCCCATTTGGAGCAAACTCCTCGGCAAGCTTTCGAAGTAGCGCGATATCGTTTGCTGTACCAGGGTCAACTTTAAGCTGACTCCCAGAAATTTCGACAGATACACATTGTTTGCTCGCAAGGCAATACCATCCAGGGTGAAAAATGTGCATTACCCACAAGCTTGACCCACAGAGCACCAGTGCGAGAGGCCATTTGAGCCTTGCTGCGGAAAGGGACAGCAGAACGAAACTACCAACTATCAGAGGAAAGACACCATGTGCCAGGTGGCCAACATCAGCTCGTGATAAAGCATAGTGAGCGTAAGGGAGGGCAAGAAATGCCGATGCAACCAACACCGGGGATACTGCCTCGTTTCTGAATTTTCGGTACACAACCCAAGCTAAGGAAAGTCCAGCAAATACTAGGGTTCCTATGAAGAACAGCCCAATCAAAACTCCTCGCACGGCTTCACCAAATGAGGCTGTAGAAAAGTTAACTGTCCACGGCCATGGGATCGGTATCGGTAGATTGGTTGCTTTGTGTTCGAACAAGAATCGAACACTTTCCCAGAAAGCAACACCGAATCCGGGTATAAGAAGCATCATCAAGATGATGGGTGAAAAACCTATCACCACACCAGCACCCCAAAATACAACCGCTTTTAGAAAACCGATACTTGACTGATTTTTTATCGAGAGCCAAGCGATAACGCCGAGGCTACTTAATGCCCCATAAACACCATGATTTCGACCAAAAACAGCAATCAATCCGACGCAAGCGCCCGCCACTAGGTAGCGTTTTGAAACCGGACTTGCAATAAGGTAAGCAAGAACCCCAATAAGCAAAATGGAGATAGAAATATCAAAAAGCTTGTGCCGGGGGAACATCCATACAGCCAGAGTGATTACTGCAAGAAGAATAAAAACGACATCGCCCTTGCATTTTAGTCGCTGTGATTGTGTTATTAAAAATAGCCCAACAAACAATCCCAGCGTCTGGAATGCGGCTACTGCAGCCCTCAAGCTCATGATACCGCTGTCGCCAAACAGGCTTACGAGCGCAGCCGTCCAATAATATCGCCCGGGGTCATAGGCCATGAAATCTCGAATTGGAACCTCACCCAGCAAGACACGCTGGACGCCATACCAAAGGAAACCCTCATCCCATAGATTAAATCCTTTGTTGCCCTGCCAATTATATGAAAGGAAAACTATAAAGCCTGAAATTGCCAAGGTGTAAAGTGCAATATAGCTATTCTTTTGTGTCACTTGGTTCATGCCGCCAACTTGCGATAAAAATGGCATTTTAATCTGTGACAGGGGGGGGCGTCACCCTTTTGGCAACTTTCTCACGATCGGCAAAGCCCTAGAAGCTTTTTACCAGACAGTACACGTGAGTCGCCGTCGCCTTCTCCCAAAGGGTACGCTCTCCGCACGTGCCATCCAACTGTGTTGTAGGGCTTGGGCAGAGCGCATCGCAGCCCATTCCGTTGATAATAGTTTGGTGTGCAGCATCTTCAGTGCTGAGGGGGCTTGCTCCGGCCCTCGCTAGGAAAGGGCACGGATCGCCATGCCGGCCGGACGCACCCGTTATAAGGTGGCACAGTCTGAACGACCGGATATTCCCAATCTGCTGGCCCGAGAATTTGATGTCCAGCAACCCAGTCAAGTGTGGTGTGGCGATATCACCTACGCCTGGGCCAGTGGTCGTTGGCATTACTTGGCTGCGGTTCTTGACCTTCATACCCGCCGGGTCGTGGGCTGGGCGATGTCTGACAAGCGATGCAGAGCAGGCCCTCAACGCACTGGAGATGGCCTATCAACAGCGGGGTTGCCTATCCGGTGTGCTGTTTCATTTCGACCTGGGTAGCCAATATGGCTGTCGGGCATTTCGGCAACGACTGTGGCTCAATCGCATGACCCAGAGCATGAGCCGGCGTGGTAGCTGTTGGGATAATGCCCCGATGGAGCGGTTGTTCAGAAGTCTTAAAACGGAGTGGATGCCGACTATGGGATACATGAGCCTGCGGGAGGCAAGATATCAGCTATTACCTGATGGTTCACTACAACTGCCAGCGTCCACATCAACACAATGACGTGATACCGCCAGCAAAAGATGAGATTCGGCCTAACCAAGAGCGCAGATTTAGTTGACCACTACAATTATAGTACTAGTGAAGCTGGTTTTAGGCGACTACCTCAGACTTCATCGGACAACAAAAAAGCCGCAAAGCCTTACGCTATGCGGGTTTCTTGGACTTCGTTGGTCACTGTTGGACCGGTATTT
>NZ_LYSQ01000052.1:0-5862 GCF_001728955.1 Aeromonas sp. DNP9
TATGAACTAAAAAAACCGCCCTGCTTATCAGGGCGGTTTTCTATATCTGGCATCACGTCACTTCAGAGCGAGAAGTACGAGGGTTACTGCTCTGGCAGATTGAGATCCAGCTTGGCAGCAGGTTGTCCGGCTTGCTGGTTCTCGGCCTGCGCAGCGGCCAGAGCACGCTTCAGGGCACGCCGTTTTTGTATCACCACAAATCCGACCCCACCCAATACCGCCAGCAGCACACCACCACCCGCCAATGCCCAGATCAGCCAGCCCATTTCCTCCTCTGCCGGGGCTTCATGGGTCGCCTCGGCACTGGAGGCCGGTGCGGCGGCCGACACCACCTCTACAGGAGGCGGCGGTGGCGGGAAGACATTGAAGGTTTTCACCGGCAACTCGATTTTCAGCTCACGGCCGAGGCGAGTAGTGCCATAGAGGGTTGCTTTCACCTCATGCTGACCGACCTCCTTGATGTTAGAGAGATCGATATCAAGCTTGGGGTCGCTGGCGGTCTCGCTGAACTCGTAGAGGCCGCCCACATTGCTGGTCACATTCCCCTTGACCACCACGGAGGCGGGATCCAGCTCATCACGGTCGATTAGCAGTGAGAGCTTGGCACCCAGCTCATCCGAAGGCGGCGACAAGTTATAGCTGAACGGATAGGGGTAAAGCAGCACATCCTGATAACGGGCACGGACAAACACCTGATTGCCCGTGCTGAACATGGCGCGATACTTGCCGCCGGGAATATCCTGCAGCGTCACTTCCGCCGTCATGATGCCATCACCCGGCACTTCGTCGAGCCCCTTGCCATCATCGCGATAGTGGCCGAGTACTTGATCCAGCACGACCTCTTTCTTATCGGCATCGCTGAACGATTGCAGCTTGACGGTCATGCCAAGGTCAGAGAGATAGTATTTATCTTTCGGCGGCTGACCATTGATCAGCAACCATGCCTTGAGCTTGACCACCTCCCCCTGATAGAGCTGCATCGGCAGGGCGGCGATATCGAGCCGGATATCGGAGAGAATACGCACCCGGTTGTCGGGATCCACCTCGCCAATCGCCTGCCAGGGGCCCGGCATGGGATTGCGCAGGGTAATGAGATCATGCTCCGGCAACGCCAGCCAACCCACATCTGCGGGTTTGACCTTGCCCACGTAAAGCTTGCTGCCATCGGGACGAACCAGGATCACGGACGGGGTGCCCGGCTTGCGCTTGATGATGAAGGTTATCTCCTTAACCCCATAATCGATGCGAAAGCGGTTATCCAGCAGCGGAATATCGGAAGGGGCAAATACCTCGGTCGCCGTCGCCCCCAGCGAGAGCAACAGCAGCAGACCGGCACACCACTTGCTCATTGCCGCCACAGACAACTTCCTCCCTTCTTCTGTACCAGATCCAGTCTCGCTTCGTGCAGGGCCTGAACCTCGGCACTGGCACGCACCACCTTGAGGGCGGGTCGGTTGCTCTCCAACCGGCGAATGCTGGTGTCCTGATTGCTTTCGTTTTCGTTGCTTTCGGTGGCCAGATTGAGTTTGGTCTGGCCGCCGGTCATCAGCAGGTAGACGTCCGCCAGGATCTCCGCATCGAGCAGAGCCCCGTGCAGGGTACGGTGGGAGTTGTCGATACCGTAACGATCGCACAGCACATCCAGGTTGTTGCGCTTGCCGGGGAAGAGATCCCGCGCCATCGCCAAGGTATCTGTGATGGTGCAGATATCCGCCGTCTTGAAGTTGAGTCCGAGCTTGCTGAACTCATAGTCCATGAAGCTCACGTCAAACGGCGCGTTGTGTGCGATCAGTTCGGCGCCGCGGATGAACTCGAGGAACTCGTCGGCGATCTGGCTGAACGACGGTTTGTCACGCAGAAACTCGTCGGTAATACCGTGCACCTGGATCGCTTCCGGGTCGACCAGACGATCAGGCTTGATATAGACGTGATAGTGGTTACCGGTCAGCTTGCGGTTGATCACCTCCACACAGCCGATTTCGATAATGCGGTGCCCCAGATAGACAGGGCCACCCGCCGTATTCATACCTGTGGTTTCAGTATCCAGAATGATCTGGCGATTCAGTTGGGGTGTGTTCATGATCCAATCTATGTCAAACTTCGGCTTTACTTACTCGCTAGTTTACCCCAAGCCTCATGTTAAAACAGATTGATTGCTCATGTTAAAACAGATTGATGTCTATACCGACGGCTCCTGCCTCGGCAATCCGGGCCCGGGTGGTTACGGGGCCGTGATGGTCTACGGCAAGCACCGCAAAGAGATTTCCGCCGGATTCAAGTTGACCACCAATAACCGGATGGAGCTGATGGCCGCCATCATGGGGCTTCGAACCCTCAACGAGCCCTGCAAGGTGCGCCTCACCACCGATAGCCAATATGTGCGCCAGGGGATCACCCAGTGGATCATCGGCTGGAAAAAGAAGGGGTGGATGACCGCCAATCGTCAACCGGTCAAGAACGTCGATCTCTGGAAGGAGTTGGATGCAGAAGTGGGTCGCCACCAGATTGAGTGGCTCTGGGTAAAGGGCCACTCCGGCCATCCGGAGAACGAACGGTGCGACGAGCTGGCCAGAGATGCCGCCTGCGGCAAGGATCTGGCCGAGGATACCGGTTACCAGCCCTGACGGGCCATGCCCGGTGTAGCGAGGGACTTTGGCAGTTGCCAGCGCCGCCGCACCGGGATCAGTGGAAATCGCCGTTTACGGGCTGCAATCACGTATACCGATGCAAATGCCCTGCAATAATCCCGCCCGATACTCTCCCGCCACCAACTGTGCCAGCTCTGTTTCCCCATAAACGAGTAGCCAAAACGCTCGTCGAACATCACCTCGCATCCCAGTAGATGGAGCCAGTCGGTGACTCGCCCTGGGGTAAACATCCGTGCCGACCAGGGCATTCTGCGCCGCAAGAACGGCACACAGTGACCGATCCCGACCAGACTCATGGGGTTATAACCACTGATGATCAGCCAGCCATCGTCGGTCAGCACCCTTTCGGCTTCGCGCAACACCTGATGGGGATCGGCAGAGAAATCGAGGCAGTGAGCCAGCAGGCAGGCATCGACGCTGCCGGTTCGTACCGGCAGATCGAGGGGATCGCCATACATGTCGAGCAGCCGCCCGCCGGGGGCGACCCCGATCTGATGACGAATGGAGGAGCGTTTGCAAGAGAGTTCAGCGCTCAAGGCGCCAATTTTCAGCAGATGATACCCAAACAGATTGGGACACCAGTTGTCGAGCCGATCCTGGATCTCGGCCGCCACCCAGTCCCCCATAGGCAACGCAGACCAGCTGGTCGGGATCTCGATTTGTTGTTCGGTACGTGCCACCTGCATAATAGGGCTCAACTCGGGGTTTCGAACGCCATCCTGTTATATAAGATACCCTCCCTAAAGAGAAGCAGACTCATGTATCCAGTGATCACAGTTCCAGCCTTTAATGACAACTACATCTGGTTGATCCGCCACGAAAATCACTGCCTGGTGGTCGATCCCGGTGATGCCGCCCCCGTACTGGAGCGGCTCGAGGCATTGGGGCTGGTGCTCGATGCCATCCTGCTGACCCATCACCATCACGACCATGTCGGGGGCGTCACCGACCTGCTTGCCCACTTCCCCCACGCCCGGCTCTATGGCCCCAAACTTGACCCCATGCCGGATCACCACGGTCAGTGGCTGGAAGATGGCGATCAGATCAACTGGCACGGCCTCGCCCTCGAGGTGATCCATGTGCCCGGGCACACTCGCGGCCACATCGCCTACCATGGCAATGGCATGCTCTTTTGTGGCGATACTCTCTTCTCGGCCGGTTGTGGCCGCCTGTTTGAAGGGACGCCGGAGCAAATGTACCACTCGCTGCAACGACTCGCCGCCCTGCCCGATGAGACCCTCATTTATTGTGCCCACGAGTACACCCTCTCCAACCTGCGTTTTGCCTATGCGGTCGAGCCGGACAACCCGGCGATCCGCCGCCAGATCGGGCTGATCAGCAAACTGCGGCAACAAGGGCTGCCAAGCCTGCCAACCCGGCTGGGTGACGAACGCACTTTCAACATTTTTCTGCGCTGCGAACAGGATTCAGTGAAATTTTCTGCTGAAAAGCATGGGCTAAAATGCGTGGAAAATCCGGTAGATACCTTCACCATCCTGCGTCAGTGGAAGGACGTTTTTTGAACAAACCTTGATCAGGGGGCCATTGCCCCTTATGATGCGAGCTGTTTTTCCTAAAAATGACCGGAACGAGATGAAGGTACGAACGGCCTTATTGGCAGCGCTGTTGCTCAGTGGCTGCCAAAACCTGAGCCATCAGGATGACCGGGCGCTAACGGCAATCGAGCCGATCAAGTCCCCCCAGGTCAAGAAAAAAGCGCATAAAAAACACTCTTCCCATTTCCTGTTTGGCGATGAACAGCTGGACGAAATGGAAGATACGGACAATCTGTGGGTGCGTATCAGCGATGATATGCAACTGGAAACTCCGGACAACCCGCGCATCCGCCAGCAACGTGAGTGGCTGTTGCGCAATGATAAGCATCTGGCGACCATTGCCAGCCGGGCTGAACCCTACCTCTATCTGATGGTAGAGGAGATTGAACGGCGTGAGCTGCCAATGGAGCTTATTACTGTCCCGATGATCGAGAGCATGTTTGATCCTCATGCCCGATCCCGCAGCAATGCCGTCGGACTCTGGCAGTTTGTGCCAGCGACAGGCAGAAACTTCGGTCTGCGCCACGACAACTGGTATGACGGACGGCGCGATGTGCTGGCCTCAACCAATGCGGCGCTCGACTATCTGGAGTACCTGAACCGCTTCTTTGACGGTGACTGGCTGCAGACGCTGGCCGCCTACAATGCCGGGGAAGGGCGGGTGCGCAACGCCATCCAGCGTAACCAGCGCGCAGGCAAACCGACCGACTACTGGTCGCTCGATCTGCCCCGCGAAACCCGGATGTATGTGCCCAAGATCCTCGCCATGGCTGACATGATCAGCAATGCGGACAAGTACAATATCCAGTTGCCGGTGCTCGCCAACGAGCCGAAGCTGCGAGTGGTGGAGACCGGCAGCCAGATCGATCTGAACGTGGCCGCCCAACTGGCCGGTCTGCGCACCTCACAGCTCAAGGAGGTCAATCCTGCCCTGAGCCGTGGTGTGATGTCGCCCCGTGGCCCTTACCGCCTGCTGGTACCGGTAGAGTATGCCGATACCCTGGAGCTGGCACTGGCCGATCTGCCCAAGAGCGAACGTATTCGTACCCGCTCCTATCAGGTCACCAGTGGCGATACCCTGTCGCGCATCGCCCAGAATCATGGCGTCAGCGTGAACGAGCTGAAGCTGGCCAACAATCTGCGCAGCAACAACCTGCGTCGCGGTCAGCAACTGGTGATCCCGACCCACGGTCAGGTCAGCAGCAAGGCCAGCTCCGCCAGCAAACCGCAACAGCTGGCAAGCCGTGGCAGCAGCCAGAAGGCCAAAGTCAGTTACAAGGTGCGCTCGGGTGACAACCTGTGGAGCATCAGCCAGGCACACGGCGTCTCCCACGAAGAGCTCGCCAGGTGGAATGGTCTGAATGCCAAGTCGGCGCTCAAGCCAGGCATGAAGCTGGTGGTCTATCCCAAGCAAGGGAAGAAGAGCGACAAATCGATGGTGTATCAGGTTCGCCGTGGCGACTCCATCTCCTCCATCGCGGCTCGCTTCCAGGTGGCCATCAACGATGTGATGCGCTGGAACCAGCTGGATAAAGGGGATTACCTCAAGCCCGGTCAGGAGCTTACCCTGTTTGTGAAGAACAACAGCTAAGCCTCACCGCTTGAACCCGATAAAAAACGGGGCCAGTCATCTGACTTGGCACCGTTTTTTATTACTG
>NZ_LYSQ01000053.1:0-5846 GCF_001728955.1 Aeromonas sp. DNP9
AGTCAGGGTGGTTTTACCGTGGTCAACGTGGCCGATGGTGCCGACGTTTACGTGCGGTTTATTACGCTCAAATTTTTCTTTAGACACGACGTAGTCCTTCTAGGTTAAACCCGCCTACCGTCGTAGGCGGGGAATCTTAAATTACTTGGATTTGCGCTCTTCGATCACGGCTTGTGCAACGTTGGTCGGTGCATCGTGATACTTGGCGAATTCCATGGCGTAGGAAGCACGACCCTGGGTAGCGGAACGCAGTGCAGTTGCATAACCGAACATTTCGGCCAGCGGCACCAGAGCACGTACGATCTTGCCGGACGGCCCATCTTCCATACCTTCGATCAGGCCACGACGACGGTTCAGGTCACCGATAACGTCGCCCATGTAATCTTCCGGAGTTTCAACTTCTACTTTCATGATCGGTTCGAGCAGAACCGGGTTGGCTTTCATGAAGCCAGCCTTAAAGGCCATGGAAGCAGCGATTTTGAACGCCAGTTCGGAAGAGTCGACATCGTGGTAAGAACCGAAGTGCAGACGCACACCCAGATCCATAACCGGGTAACCAGCCAGCGGACCAGATTTGAGCTGCTCACGGATACCTTTATCAACACCCGGGATGAATTCACCAGGAATGACACCACCTTTGATGTCGTTGACGAATTCGTAGGCTTTGCCTTCTTCCAGCGGGTACATGTCGATAACAACATGACCGTACTGACCGCGACCACCAGACTGCTTGGCATGCTTGCCTTCGATGTCTTTAACGGTGGTACGGATGGTTTCACGGTAGGCAACCTGCGGCTTACCTACGTTGGCTTCAACCTTGAACTCGCGACGCATACGGTCAACGATGATGTCCAGGTGCAGCTCACCCATACCAGCGATGATGGTTTGACCTGACTCTTCGTCAGTCCATACGCGGAAGGACGGATCTTCCTGAGCCAGACGGCCCAGTGCCAGACCCATCTTCTCCTGGTCAGCCTTGGTTTTCGGCTCAACCGCGATAGAAATTACCGGCTCTGGGAATTCCATACGCTCGAGGATGATCGGTGCGTTCGGGTCACACAGGGTGTCACCAGTGGTCACGTCTTTCAGACCGATGGCAGCAGCGATGTCACCAGCGCGTACTTCTTTGATCTCTTCACGCTTGTTGGCATGCATCTGAACGATACGGCCAAAACGCTCGCGCTTGTCCTTGACGGAGTTCAGCACGGTGTCACCGGAGTTGATCACGCCAGAGTAGACACGGAAGAAGGTCAGGTTACCAACGAACGGGTCGGTAGCGATCTTGAACGCCAGAGCAGAGAACGGCTCGTCATCAGAAGCATGACGCTCGTCTTTGGTCTCGCCGTCCATTTTCAGGCCGTCGATGGCAGCAACGTCGGTCGGAGCCGGCAGGTACTCGATCACGGCATCCAGCATTGCCTGTACGCCCTTGTTCTTGAACGCGGAGCCACAGGTTACCAGGATGATCTCGTTGTTCAGCACGCGCTGACGCAGAGCACCTTTGATCTCTTCCTCGGTCAGCTCTTCGCCGCCCAAGTATTTTTCCATCAGGTCTTCAGACGCTTCTGCAGCGGCTTCAACCAGATTCATGCGCATTTCTTGCGCCTGTTCCAGCAACTCGGCCGGGACGTCTTCGTAATCGAAGGATACGCCCTGATCAGCTTCATTCCAGTTGATGGCTTTCATCTTGACCAGGTCAACAACGCCCTTGAAGTTCTCTTCGGCGCCGATGTTCAGCTGAAGGGGAACCGGAGTACCTTTCAGACGGGTCTTGATGTGCTCAACGCAGCGCAGGAAGTTGGCGCCGGTACGGTCCATCTTGTTGACGAACGCGATACGGGGAACCTTGTACTTGTTAGCCTGACGCCATACGGTTTCAGACTGTGGCTGTACGCCACCTACGGCACAGTACACCATCACGGCACCGTCCAGAACACGCATTGAACGCTCTACTTCGATAGTAAAGTCAACGTGGCCCGGGGTATCGATGATGTTGATACGGTGCGGTTGGAACTGTTTACCCATACCGGACCAGAAAGCGGTGGTCGCGGCGGAGGTGATGGTGATACCACGCTCTTGTTCCTGTTCCATCCAGTCCATGGTGGCAGCGCCATCGTGAACTTCACCGATCTTGTGACTTACACCGGTGTAAAACAGTACGCGCTCGGTAGTAGTAGTCTTACCGGCGTCAATGTGAGCGGAGATACCGATGTTACGATAACGCTCAATGGGGGTTGTACGAGCCATTGTCATCCTCTTACTAAGGCGCTTGTCCCTAGATAATTAAAGGTGCGCAGAGTCAAAAGACCCTGCGCAAGCGGATTACCAGCGGAAGTGAGCGAAGGCTTTGTTCGCTTCAGCCATACGGTGAACGTCTTCACGTTTCTTGACAGACGAACCCTTATTGTCAGCGGCATCCAGCAGCTCGCCAGCCAGACGCTGAGCCATTGATTTTTCACCACGTTTACGAGCGGCATCAACCAACCAGCGCATTGCCAGGGCATTGCGACGTACCGGACGAACTTCTACCGGCACCTGATAGGTTGCACCACCGACGCGACGAGATTTAACCTCGACCGCCGGACGAATGTTATCCAGAGCTTCTTCGAATACGGCCAGGTGCTCTTTGCCAGATTTGGTGGCAATGATGTCCAGGGCGCCATAAACAATGGCTTCTGCAACAGATTTCTTACCGTCAACCATTACTACGTTGACAAATTTAGCCAGCAGCTCTGATCCGAACTTGGGATCTGGCAGGATTTTACGCTGACCAACAACACGACGTCTTGGCATTTCAAATTCTCCGTAACTTCAGGGATTACCCAAAACTAGAAAGCTATCTAACTAGAAACGAATTAACGTTTGGCCTTACTTAACGGAGAACCATTAAGCTTTAGGACGCTTCACGCCATACTTGGAGCGAGCCTGCTTACGGTCTTTAACACCGGCACAGTCCAACGCACCACGAACGGTGTGATAACGAACACCTGGCAAGTCTTTTACACGACCGCCACGGATCAGAACAACAGAGTGCTCTTGCAGGTTGTGACCTTCACCGCCGATGTAGGAGGTGACTTCGAAGCCGTTGGTCAGACGTACACGGCACACTTTACGCAGTGCAGAGTTAGGCTTCTTCGGGGTGGTGGTATATACACGAGTGCATACGCCACGCTTCTGAGGGCACGCTTCCAGCGCCGGCACGTTGCTTTTCACAACGAGCTTGATGCGTGGCTTGCGAACCAACTGGTTAATAGTTGCCATCAAAAGGCTCCTGATAATGACTTCATAAACGTGTGGAAAATCCTCCCCGCAGATACGGGGACGCGAAATTTTATGCCCTGTTGTCTGGGGAGTCAAGATTTATACAATTTGCGTCACAAAAGGGCAATTCGGATCCGTTTGATTTCACGACATCACCTTGAATTTTCTTGAAAATATGCTTCTCAGCTACCCCAGGTGCGCGGGGAACCTTTTTGCGCAATCAGTGCCACCAGACCCGCCATATCGAGCACATTGCCCACCCGATGCTGCAAACCGCGAGCTTGCAGATCTTCCTGCATCACATAAAGCGGGATACCCGCCAGCCGCGCGCTCCACTGGGGAGCCGATGCCGCAATCACGGCATCCTGCATCAGTACCAGCTCATCCTCGGGCTGAAGGTATGAGAGCGCCTCTGCCAGAGCCTGACTCTGAAAGGGGGAGTTCAATATCAGATGCAACATGGAGACCTCAAAAGCTGATGTGAGTCGAACATTGTGCCCAGCGCCGAGCCAGTTCCTGGCGCGGCAGACTCTCGACGGGGATCAGCAGATCATCCACTGTCACGCCACGCTCTGCCAGCGAGTCAGCACAAACATAGACCTCTTCGATGTCGTAGAGTTCCAGCATCTTGAAGGTGGGCGCGTAGTGGCGCTGCAAAATGGCGGCAGGCTGCTGCTCCTTGAGCAGTTGCAGCACACCGTCCCCAATCAGGAAGAGGGCCAGCTCATCGGTCATGGCCGAGGTGGCCAGCATGGCATCCAGTCCTTCCCGGCCGGCGGCATGGCCATGGGGGCCATGACTGCAGATAAAGGCGATTTTCTTGCTCATGACTCCCCCTAGAACTGAACCAGCCGATCGGCGGTGAGTGCAGCCTCGGCCAACTGGCCCAGACCGCTCAGGCAAAATGGCGCTTGCAGATTGAAGTGCTCCTGCCCTGCCCCCTTGGCTTCCTGTTCATCGAGCACACCGCGCCGCATGGCGGCGGCGACGCAGACGTCGACACGGATCCCCTGCTCTTCTGCCAGCTCTCGCCACAGACGCACCAGGTCAGTCTCATCGGATGCAGGCAGATGCAAACCGTTGCCGTTGCAGACCCCATCCTGATAGAAGAACAGGTGGGACAAGGTATGCCCCTGTGCCAACAGGGTGCAGGCAAAACGATAGGCGGTGCTGGCTGATTGGGTGCCATAGGCAGGCCCCGTGACCAGGATGGCAAAACTCAGACTCATAGCAGGACTCCTGTGCTGACCCGGTCCATTTTACGCCAAAAACAAAAAAGCCCCTGCCAGGAGGGGCTTGATTCGATCTGTTGATCAGAGATGGGCAATCGCCTCGACCTCGACCAGCACATCTTTCGGCAGACGAGCCACCTCCACGCAGGAGCGGGCTGGCGCCGCATCGCCAAAGTAGCGGGCATAGACCTGGTTGAAGGCAACGAAGTTGTTCATGTCGCTCAGGAAGCAGGTGGTTTTTACCACTTTGCTGGCATCAGCACCCGCAGCGTGCAACACGGCAACCAGATTCTTCATCACCCGTTCGGCCTGCTCTTCGATGCCGCCAGCCACGATCTCCATGGTGGCAGGATCGAGCGGGATCTGCCCGGAGGTGAAGATCATCTCGCCAACCTTGGTAGCCTGAACATACGGACCAATCGCGGCAGGCGCCTTGTCGGTTGCAATCACTTCTTTAGCCATTCATCTATCCCCTTCTGGAATGAGTTACTCGTTCTCGTCTTCACCCTGCTTGCGCTGTCGGATGTAAAGATAAACGGTATGTTTTGAAATATTGAGTTTGTCCGCCACCAGATTGATCGAATCCTTGATGTCGAAAATGCCCTTCTCGAACAGCTGGGTCACGATGAAGCGGTTCTTGGCATTGTTGGCCACAGTGGGATCGCGGTTGATCTCGTCGATGGTGTTATCCACCGTCTGGGCAACCAGCTCTTCCACGCTATTGGCGAAGGTCTCTGGTGACTGACGCGCCGCCTGCTGGGGCGTCGGGAAAAATTCTGCCACGAACTCGTGGAAAGGCGCATTGATGTGCAGGTTGATGCAGATCAGCCCCACTACTTGCCGCTCGCTGTTGCGAATGGCGATGGTGCTCGACTTCATCAGCGCACCGGTACGGCTGCGAGCGAAATAGCTCTGGGTGTAATCTTGGCCGGTGCTCTCGATGTCCTTGAGCATGCGCAGGGCGAGATCGGTGATGGGCGCCCCGAGGGTGCGTCCGGTATTGAAGCCGTTGGCGATCTTGATCACCGACTCGTGCAGATTTTCCAGGGAGTGGAGAACCACTTCACAATGCTTGCCGAACAGCTCGGCCAAGCCATCGATGAGCCCATCGTATGAGCGCAACAATTCCCTGTCTTCATCTGTAAAAGTGCGGCTGATCAGCTGTTCTTCGGGAAGCATGGCTTCCTCGATACCGACAGTCATGTTCTACCCCTGTAATAACCATTCAACTTTCCCGAGTTTTAAATTGCAAGGGAGTAAAGTCAACTTTTTTTGATTTTTTACTCTACAACTTTGCTCTGGATCATCCTGAAACCCGCGCTGCGTCTACCTTTGCCGAGGAATTGGTGTCTA
>NZ_LYSQ01000054.1:0-4012 GCF_001728955.1 Aeromonas sp. DNP9
CTTCAGCATCAACCCAGAAGGTGAGTGAACCACGGTTAATCAAAGACTTGTTGTATGTAGGCCAGTTAGTGATGGGTTGAAGCGACGTGCCCATGATGCAGACTTGCAGAGGATGGTGGTGATCAGGTCACCAAGTCCTCAGTTAGTTCCATTCAAGCTGCATCGATTTGGGCAACAACGCCGCCATCCGCATAAACACGTCCCAGCTTGCGCCGCAGTGGGTTGAGCAAGGTCGGCAATACCTCTGCATCATGGACATTTTCTATTGACACTTCTGCGGCCACGATATCGTGGGTTGCCGGGTCTACCGCCAGATGCAACTTGCGCCACACTCGCCGTTTTTCAGCACCGTGTTTTCTGACCTTCCACTCGCCTTCACCAAACACCTTAAGCCCGGTTGAGTCGATGACCAAGTCGGTGATGCGCCCCTTGGCGGGTTGTCGATAGGCCACTTTTACCGTGCGAGCGCACTTGCTGACACAGCTATAGTCAGGTGCACACAGCGGCAACTGGAACAGGGAGTCGAGTAGTCCCTGAGTAGCCCGCAGAGTGAGGTTGAAAAGCCCCTTAAGTATCAGGAAGGTACAGATGCTCTGGTCGGTGTAAAGCTGACTGCGGCCCCGCCGCCCATGATGGTCGTGGTGAAACCAGTTGTTCATGGCCTCGGTATCAACCCAGAAGGTGAGGGAACCACGGTTAATCAAAGACTTGTTGTATTGAGGCCAGTTGGTGATGGGGTGAAGCGACGCGCCCATGATGCAGATTTGAAGAAGATGGTGGTGATCAGCTCACCGAGCCCTCAGTTAGTTCCATTCAAGCTGCATCTATTTGGGAAACAACGCCCTACAACACCCAACAGCCACATCAGGGCAGGATGATGGAGGGTCAGATCCCCTACAGCATGTTCAAGAAGGGCCTGAAATTGATACTGAAGGAAGTACGCACTAAAGTAGCGTAAACAAGACACCAGTTTGAGGCCGGTGCCAGGTGATAACTAAATAGCTATTCCGAATAGTAGATCACTGGAGGAAGGGAACTCAGTCCAGTTTGTGCGATCTCATTAGTCGCCTAACAAAACAAGCCACACCCAAAGGGCTGAGTTGATGCCTATCTTACCACCCCTGCCACGACCACAACGGCGCCGCATTCACAAAATCATCCATACCACCCGTGATAAAGGGCATGCTCGTCGCTTGATGGCCATCTTGCTGTTACATGAAGGACGCACGATCACTGATGTTCATCACCTTACCGGCGCTGCTCGCTCGACCATCGGCCGCTGGCTTCGGTGGTATCGGGATGAAGGTGTGGGGGCTCTAGAAGCCTTACCGGCTGGCCGTGCCCCAGTCCTACCTGTCGCCAAGATTGTCACCTTACTGATGCTGCTCATGCAGTTTTCTCCGCAAGATTTTGGTTATCAGCGCAGCCGCTGGTGTACCGAACTATTGGCTATCAAAATCAATCGGTTAATGGGGATAAATATGGCAGCCTCCACGCACCGCCGATGGTTACCTCGTATGGGGATTGTCTGGCGAAGGCCCGTGCCGACCTTGCGGATAAAAGACCCGGCTTATCAGGAGAAAATGGCGGATATCGACGCTGCGCTGGCCCGCTGTGATGCCGATAATCTGGTGTTTTATGAGGATGAAGTCGATATAGACCTCAATCCAAAATTAGGGGCCGACTGGATGTTCAGAGCGCAGCAAAAGCGGGTTGTCACACCGGGACAGAACGCGAAACATTACCTGGCAGGCGTTCTCCATGCAAGCAACGGAAGAGTGCTTTACGTCAGTGGGATAAAGAAAAACTCATCCCTGTTTATCGCCATGCTGGAAAAGCTGCGTCACCACTACCGACGAGCCAAAAGCATCACGCTGATCCTCGATAACTACATCATTCACAAAAGCAAACAGACCGAGTGATGGTTGAAGAAGAACCCCAAGTTCTGCCTGGTATTCCAGCCAGTTTACAGCCCTTGGATTAATCACATAGAACGGCTATGACACAAGTTACATGAAACAGTAACGCGCAATCATCAATGCAGAGGAATGGCCAATCTGCTGGCCAGAGTGTAACACCTCATGAATACCGAGTCTCCTTTTCCGGGGAATGGCTATGGCACAGCGAAGGTGGAGCACTATTAGGATCCGTTATTTAGAACTATAAAAATATACCATCACCAAGAGTTCCCCCACTGAAAAAAGATTTTCAAATATAATCAAGCTTTAGTCCATTCATGTATGGTTAATTGAAAGTAATCATAACTTAATGGCCTTATACAAAGAGAAACGACAATCACAACAAAAAAACATTTCAAGAATTAAATATACTCATCCAATCATTTTTAAGCTGACTTTCTGTAAAATAGCCTTTGATAATATCGATATTTCCACTGCAATCTAACGTTGAGCCATCGAATTGTACGAGATCAGAAAGTGAAAATACTTTTAGATCTAATGATATGAATAAATCATACAGCGTAGATTTAGTGTTAATAAAAACGGGGATGCCACTCCCAAGTAGCCGAATAAGATTTCCCATCCCATTTTGACGCCACGATGGTAAAATTGCGAGATGAATAGATCCTAAAAACATTTCATATTCATCAAGCGGCATAAATGATAACATTGGAACAAATTTTTCTTTTAATTTTTCCTCACCATAGCTGATAACCTCCTTCACATATTTAGCGTTTGATGGATATGATAATGGACAAAAAAACTTTATATCTGGCCATTTTTCACACCATCCTGCAGCCAATATCAGATCAATGATTGACTTATGGTTGTTATCTTTAGCTGCTGAATGACCTAATAATACTCTATAACCACCCTCTAAAACTACATCACTAGCAAGTTCTCGATATATATTACTTGGGTAGCTAAAACAGCGTTTTATATACCGCCCCTTGGAAAAGTATTTTTTTCTTACCCAATCCACATCCCCATCAGTAATAGTTACTAAATTACCAACATTAGCGATCACATTAATATGTTCTGGCTTATACAGTTCTGCATGATAAAAATCCCCCCCCCACATAACCCAAAAAGATTTTTCTAACCACACGGAGTTTTGGATCAATAAGCTGTTAACTTTATCCCGCCATAATCCATGCAAAATTATTTTATCAGCAACATCAAAATATATTGCAAGTAAAATAAAATCTTCATCCGTATGAAGAAACTCTACCGGGTAGCTTGGATTCAGACCATACATATATTTTTGGCTAGTAATAAATACAAATTTATGCTCTGACAAATCAAAGTTAGCTGATATGAAATCGATATATGCAGGCATAAACTTTTCCATTACCATAACATGAAGTATCATATCACCCTCCTATAGAAAGTCACAGATCAATTTCAATGAAATAATACCCAGCATAAAGCCAAATAAACCATTTTTCACACTAACAAATAATATATACATACCTATAACACATTAGACTTAATTACATAATAATGACATTCGTATCCATGACACTGATATATAAAGTATACAATTAACTAAGGAATATGTTCAAAATAGTCTAGTATTGAAGATAGATCAGTGTGAGACCACGGCTGGAGAAATAATATATTTCATAAATATCTTTCCGAATATTCGAGTACCAAGAGAAGGAAGCTCCTCCCAATGTGAAAAATCGGATTAGCCACCACACAAAACCACCATATAAATAACTGTTCCGAATAGTAGATCACTGGAGGAAGGGAACTCAGTCCAGTTCGTGCGATCTCATTAGTCGCCAAACAAAATAAGCCACACCCAAAGGACTGAGTTGATGCCTATCCTGCCACGACCAAAACGGCGCCGCATTCACAAAATCATCCATGCCACGCGTGATAAAGGGCATGCTCGTCGCTTGATGGCCATCTTGCTGTTACATGAAGGCCGCACGATCACTGATGTTCATCACGGCGTTGTTGCCCAAATCAACGAGCAAGTCATGACTTCCCCAGCCCCAAGTGACCGTTACACTCGGGGCTTTCTGACAGGTAGACCAAGGGTATTT
>NZ_LYSQ01000055.1:0-4341 GCF_001728955.1 Aeromonas sp. DNP9
CCCCTGCATGGGTTTGGTTTTCAGACTCGTCTCTTGTCCGTGCTGGAGTTGGACGATGCTGAAGATGGTCTTTTCTAGCAGTGCGCGTGGGAACCCACGCAGTTGTTTTTCGCTATCACCGTGGAATACAACTTTCTTTTCTTTCATTGGTTTGCCCTTCTTGGTTACGAATAATTAGATGTACGGATCGCATAATGATTTCCTCATTTAATAGGGCCAATTTCCTTGGCCAATAAAAAGGCAAACTCATTATCTGTTTGCCTATTCCTTTCTGGATCAGCTCTGATTTCAGAGCTCAAATGGTAGTAGTACCACCACTGACTGAATTTACAGTGGCTTGACGATTTCCACAATAGGCTATATGCAAAATTTTGTATAAAAGAAATCGTTTGTACGTTTTTTGTGCAGGATGTGGAGTGGGGGCGGGGTTCTGATTGACGATCCTCGAGGATCCGGCGTAACCTATCTTCCAGAAACGAAAAAACCGCCCTGGCAGGCGGTTTGTTCGAAGGTACTTTGAGTTGGCGCTCTCTGTACCTGGTAACAGCTTCGGGCGGAAGCAGCTACCGTAAGACCCTTTCAGTTTAGCGGCCTACGGCCCTATCAATCAAGTAATCTCTCGCCCGAACCCTGTTACCGTTGGCCTCTGCCAATGGCGATTAGTCGTATCCGCTCGAATTGGAAGCATGTTGATGTTGTCGAGCGGGTGCAGGGGTCGGGCCGAACGGGGAAACCTCACATACGGCCCAGCGTGCGACGCGCACCATAGCCTCCCATGGCTCGCAACCATGGGGCACCAGCACCGAGCGCAACGGGGAACCAACCACGGCCAGCTCGATAAAAACGGCGCGGCAGTCCGACCCACAGGTGGGGACTGAAGCAGGTGCAGAGTGGCAAGGTGTGTCTCAGGAGCGCGTGAGGGGGAGCTGCCGCAAGCAGCCTCGATAGTCCTGAGCAAGGCGAGCTATCCAGTGTAACTACGTCATTTTTAACGTAGCCAAGCAGGAGGGCGAGCCTATCTTGAAGCGCAGCGAAAGATAGGAGAGCCGGTGCCTTACGCCCTTTTCTTTCAAACAAAAAAAAGAGAGATGATCTTGGCGAGGTGGGTAACTGCGCCCGTCCGTCCACATGCTATCGGTTCGGCTTGTGGGCGGCAGCAGTTATCCACGGACGCGGGTTCGGTTTGGCTTTGGTCGGAGGAACGAATGAGGTTCGACAAGCACGGGATTGAGGTCGATGGGGATTGCATTTGGCTACTGGACGCAGGCGGCCAGCGCCTGTGCGATCTGACGGAGATGCAGTTGCTCGATTTTGGGGGGCGGATCAGCGTTGAAGGTGGGCTGCTGAACTTCGATTTGGACGCAGCAGAATGGCGCGAACGCCTGATTGCCTTGTGCCTTGAGCCGCACTGAAAATCATTTTCCAAATTCGATAGTTCAAATTGCGGAATTGATTGCTTTAGGCCCCCGAAGGGGTAACATCAAATAGACGATTTGATGTCTCAGATTGGAGATTTGATGATGCAGGAGAAAGAGGCCAAGACGGTGTTCGACATGGGGGGATTCTCCAAGGCGATGATCGTCCCGACCCCCATGGGTTCTGGGTTCCACCTCCACTTGGTGCGCTTTGGCAAGGCGGGTACCGAAGTTGTGGAGCGGCAGCGTGGAGGCTGGCGGGTTTTCTCCTCCATCGATGCGGCTGCCAACACGGCCCGCGGCATTGGCTTTCGCCGCATCGAGATCGACATTAGCAGCCGCTTCTGAACAGTTCTAACGCCGCAGAGAATGTTCTGGCCTGTGCAGAGTTCATTATGCAGGTATTGAGATTCACCGTGACAGACAGCCCGCCGTTTCCAGTAGGGAAGGCTGTTAGTCCACGAGAATTGCAAAGTTCAATACACCGGTTGATCAAGGGTTGGGTTATGCGTTGTTGATACATATGCAGGTCTACGTAGAAATAGCTTTCTGTGGTGCCATCACAGGAAAGGCGATTAATAGCGGCATCGATGAACCCATCGATATCTATCATGGTCAGTCCCATACAACAATCCTTATCTTGAGTTTGTTTGCCTACTATATGTCTTTATTGTGGTCTTATCAAGATGCTAGATTGTCCTTATTGCTTCTTTAAATGTTTTTATTGGCCTGTCCAACGCAAAAAGAGGGCCAGCATCCCCAAGCATGCAGCCCCTTCCCACCATGCTGGGGCGGCCCAGCTGAACACGTCATGCAGGCCAAGCAGCCGCATGATCCAGCCACTCGAGGAGCTGCCAGCTCCCTTTACTGCCAACACCGCAGCCATCAGTCCTACAACCTGCCATGCCTTCATAGCCCCATCCCCTTACCGCGGCTCCGCTTTGGCTGGAGATCCTGCAGTTTCTCCTCCAGTTCGTTGTTCTGCTCCGAAAGCGTTCGGTTATAGCCTTTGAGCTTGTCGATCTCTGCCCCTTGTCGGCCTATCACGCTCTGGGCGTCATCGAGCGCCATGGTGAGCCGCTTAACTTCCCCCTGCGCCTTCTGGAGCTCGCTCTGGGCCTTCTGCGCCTCTGCGGTAGCCTGCTGGGCCAGTTCCACGTTGTCCGCGCTATAGCGGCCCTTCTGGCGGCTAAACAGGAGCTGCTTGAGCTGGGCATTCTCCTCCTGCAGTGCGGCGTTCTCTCGCTCCAGCTTCTGGGCTTTGGCGTGGCCGCTCATTTTCTCGATCAGGGTAGGCGCTGGGGCGGTGCCGGCGCGCAGGTCTGGCCGATGCGGGTTTCCCCCCAGACCGTTGGGGGTGTACACGCAGGGGATCTTTTCGTTGATCGTGGCGTGGCATCGGCGCCGGATCCCCGCCAGCTTCCGGCCGCCATCCAGCCAAGCTTTCGCCTGCAGCTTGCCGTCTTTGATCGGGGTGGCAATGACATGGAAGTGCGGGGTGCTTTCGTCCATATGCAGCTGGATCGATACCACGTTCTCGGGGCCGAACTCCTGATCGGCCCATGCCTTGACCTGCTCCCCGAACGGGGCGAAGAACTGCCCCAGATCGCGCTCGATGGGAGGCCCTTCAGGGCACTCTGGTGTGGGGTCTTCTCGCCAGTCGGTTTGGTTGCCGACCTGGATGATGAACTCGATCGCCACCACGGCATCTTTGCGCTTGGCCAGTGCCGAGGCTGCATCGAGTTTGCCCTGATCCCACTCGACCTTGGTGTGCATCGGGCTCGCTGTAAACCATGCCCGTTTCGGAAGCTGGCTGCTGGTTTCGTGGAGGCGGAGGTTGTGTCCCTGAGCCCTGCCAATGTCGGCTTTGCTCATCTTGGCTACGGCGAACGTGAACTTCATCGGGGCTCCGAGGGTGGCAGCTTTGGAGTTCAAAGTGTACTCCTTACACTTTGCTGCGCAAAGTAGGAGCCCTGCGGGGCGAAAAAGACCTGCCGCGCTACGCTTGCCGCCTCCCGAACAGGAGGCGGCAGACTGCGCTAGCCTCCCCCCGTTCGGGAGGTTTTCTGTAAAGACTTGAGCCAAGTAACTTGGTATTGCGCATGCGCAAATTTAGGTGGGGCCACTGGCCCCACCTAAATCGGACATGTCCGTTTTGCTTTTTGGCGAGTTTCTCATGCGAAAATCGCACGAAAAGATGCTCTAAAACTGCCAACTTTAAGCGTTAGAAAGGTGTGGGTGCGGGGAACAAGCGGATCTTGAGTGGTTTTTTTTTGTGATTTTGGCGTTTTTTTTCTAAAAAACAGAGCTTGAAAGATATCCAAGTACTTGTATAATTCCCGCGCTTTGCTAAGGTGGAGTTGTGTTATCCACAACTAAGCGATTAGCTTAGTGCTGTTTTATCGGAGGCTTGTGTGCTCATGTCGAAAGATCCGTTAGAGCTCCTGGCATCAGATCCAGTGGAACTAACGATATTAACGCTCAAAACCAGACTTATGATGATCCTAACGAAGTTGATTCGTGAGGCTGGTTATAACCAAGTGGAAGCTGCATCCATTCTCAAGGTTACCCAACCGCGGGTTAGCAATTTGATGAATGGAAAAATATCCAAGTTTTCGATAGATATGCTTATTGAAATGCTTGGTCGACTCGGATATTTAATGGATGTGTCTTTTGATCTGTCATCAAAAGAGAATCCAATCTCTGTTATTGTAAAAAAATCGGCCGTGTGACCGGCCGATTCTGATTACTTGTTCTTGATGTGTTTGTAGCGCTGCTTGATGGTCTTCTCATGCTTGCTGTCCGTGCCACTGGACGTTTTTGAGAAGGCATGAAGGACATGCACGGCATCATCTTGTAGCACGTACACGCAGCGATATGCTGGGTGCCCGTTCTTGATGATGAACTCCATTACACCATCACCAAG
>NZ_LYSQ01000056.1:0-3627 GCF_001728955.1 Aeromonas sp. DNP9
TGTAATCTTGTCATTGAACACCTCAGGTCATGGTGGCGACTGTACCACCTAAAATGGTGTCCGGGATGATTAGACCACTACAGTTGACGACTGCCAGTAACCAAGGCTCTTATCCTGTGCCAGAACGCGGTACCAGGGTGATTAGGCTGAAAGAGCTGACCCAGCTGATAGGGCTTGGTCGCTCAACCATCTATGACCGAATGAACCCCAATTCCATGCGTTTTGACCCAAGCTTCCCCAGACCAATCAAGCTCGGGATGGCGTCCATTGGGTGGAACTTCAATGAAGTCATGGCTTGGATTGCAAGCCGCCCGCAAGCTCACCCTATCATGATGGGAAAGGAGTAATTGTCATGAACAATTCTTTACTTTTCTCGCCTTTTCCGGTGCAGATTCCAACTCAAACCTCGCTGCGAGTGCCGCAAGAACTTCCGGAACATGTTTTGCCAAACGAGTTGCAAAGCGTTATCCGCTACGTTTTGCAGGAAACACAAGCACCTTCAGGTTTGATTGCCTCTTCCGTGCTCGGTGTGATGGCGTTGGCATGTCAGGATCTTTTTGACATCGCCCCCACGGAAAAATTGCGCTTTCCTACCTCTCTCTATCAAGTTGTGCTAGCAGAATCCGGTGAGCGCAAGTCCACCGTAGATAAGCTACTCATGAAGCCTGTTCGTGACTTTGAAGGAAAGTTGGATAAGAACTATCAAGAGGATAAAAAAAGCTACGATGTGACGATGTGTCGCTGGCAAGTAGAGCGGAAGGCATTGGAAAAAGCTTTCGAGCGGGCGGTGACCAAAGGGGAGCTTTCGGAGGTGAATGCGCAACGGTTGGAGGACTGCTTAACTCGTAAACCAACAGCACCACTGCGCAAGCGCATATTGGTGAGCGATGCGACCAAAGCTGCGGTCAAGCAAGCTCTGGGTAAAAGTTGGCCCTCTCTGGTGCTGTTTTCGGATGAAGCTGGCAGCATCCTTGGTGGCGAATTGCTCCACGATACGCCACTTTTGAACTCACTGTGGGGTGCCCAGCCAATTGAAGTCGACCGAGCAACTGGCGATACGTTTCGCATTGAAGATGCCCGTTTTGGCATGATGTTGATGGCGCAGCCAGCTTTGTTCAGCGAGTATATTCGCCGTGTGGGAAAGCGGGCACGTGCCTCTGGGCTCTTTGCCAGAATGCTGCTGTGTCAGCCGACATCAACAATTGGTGGGAGACTCCACGGTCTGCAGCAAGTCTTCCCACTCCCCATTTCTGGCAAACACTTGCAGTGGTTCCATGACCGAGTTCTGGAGCGCTTGAATCAATCTTTTCAGCGTCGGGAAGACGATGCTGCACGTACTTGTCTGACTCTGTCACCAGAGGCTGCGGCTAAGTGGTATGCCGAATACAATCGGATTGAAAAAATGTGCGGTAAATCGGGCGTGCTTTATGAGTACAATGATTATGCCTCTAAGCAGTCCGAGCATGTGGCCAGAATTGCAGGAGTGTTGGAGGCATTTGTCACAGGCAATACAATCGTGTCAGAGCACACAATGTACGCAGCAATCCAATTGGCCAATTACTTTTTGGATTCTTTCATCCAATTGATGGCAAATGATGCTCTGCCCGAAGAAATGGAAGATGCGCAGCAACTGGAATCCTGGCTGCAAACAAACCATTCGAAATTCGTTTTTGGGGGGATGCCCAAAAACTATATTCGTCAGTATGGACCTAACCGCCTCCGGAGCCGTGAGAGACTGAACCGGGCTTTGGATGATTTGCGGCTCAAAAACAAGATACTCATCTATAAACAAGGAAAAACCACTTATGTCAACTACATCAACATTGGTTTTAATTGCCCTTCACTTTGATAAATAACTTAAGAGCATTTCCCCAAGGCTGTTAGATGAAACTTCTTAGTATGCGTCGTTATCTCTGAAGTTGCATTTTCCATAGATATCTATTGTGTGGTGATAGCTGATATGTCGGTATAATGTAGTATGGAGAATATAAACAACACTCAAAGTATATAGGATGAATAAACAAGGTACATTTAACGACGTAATAGAATATGACTGCAATTAAAGGAATGTGGATTACGTTGTCAACAATTAAGACATATACAGCCACATATGGCTGTACAAGCCATCTTAATAGCTAGAAGTATATCCTTAACAGGGCATAGGCCTACTTATGCCCTCTTTATGGAAAACACACATGTCAATCAACACCAATAATACCTATGAATTGAATGTTGCTGAAGTCACCAGCCTGCTTCAGCAGGTGCAGGGTATGTATGGCGAGATCCACCCATCATATTTGTTACGAAGCCTTGCAGTCGTTGACTCAGCCGTGAAGGAGTGGCCTCGGGTGTTTGCGATACGTGTTGATGTCCGTTTTGCCAAGGTGAATCCTAGTGATGATCTCTTTCACCCAACTCGTTATCAACGCACGGACTCACAGGTTATCACTTGCTTTATCGAGTCTTTGAAGAGCCAGCTCAGAGAAACGAGTAAACGTAAGAGACGTCGTTACATCTTATCAGAACTAAAGTATATCTGGGTGAGAGAGAAAGATAGCGGTAGCCTACCTCATTATCATCTTGTGCTTTTATTAAATAAAGATCGCTACACCTCTTTGGGTGACTATACCAAACCGGAAGCAATCAACATGTCAACGAGAATTCAAAAGGCATGGTGCAGTGCATTGGGTCTCACTTTCCCTGAGTATGCGGAGCTAGTTCACTTCCCCAAGAAGTGTGAATACATTTTTGACAGGAAAGAAGTGCTATTTCGGTCGTCTGGATACATTGGGTTTTTAAAACGAATCGCTTATTTTAGCAAGGTGAGAACTAAGTTGGTGGGGGATGGGCAACGCAATTTCGGTTGCAGTCAATTACGATAAGATGCTTGAGCACGTCAGTGCTCATTAGTATGCTATAGAAAAAATCCTGTGTATTTAATTAAAGGATATCTATGAGTGAATTTCTGAAAGTGCTGTTGAACACCCGCAGTCTACGAGCAGCACTGCGTGAGTTGTCTCTGGATCAGCTCAAAGAAGCCCACGAGAAAATCGAGCTGATTTATCTGGAACGTTTGGAGGTTGCTGAGAAAGAACAGGCCGCCCAAGCTGAGCACCAGCAAAAGCTGGCCGAGTTTCAAGCGATGTTGGCTCAGGCTGGTATCGACCCGACTGAGTTGGTTGGCAGTGCCCCGGCAGCAGTGACTGCGGCTAAAGCTAAACGAGCACCTCGTCCCCCGAAATACCGTTATGTTGAAAATGGCGTAGAGAAAACATGGACCGGTCAGGGCCGTACCCCCAAGTTCTTGGTGCAAAAATTGCAAAAATTGCAACAATTGGAACAAGGCCGTCAGCTGGATGATTTCCTCATCTAAATAGACAAGGCCATGCCCTCACGATATGGCCTTTCTGTTTACACGAGCCTGTAAATCGAATTGTGTATGGAGATGGGCGTTGTTGCCCAAATCAGCTTTAAGAGCGTATCTTCCCCCACCCACCGCTACACTCGGGGCTGTCTGACGGGCAGACCCAGGCTGTTCAGTTTGTTTATCGCTCCAACATACGCCATCACTTCCCCTACCTGACCGTTGTAGTTACGCAGACTGAATTTCCCCGCCTGCAACTGCTT
>NZ_LYSQ01000057.1:0-3273 GCF_001728955.1 Aeromonas sp. DNP9
TCATGTGATCAATCTTATCCTGCAAGGCGACAAGCAATTTGGTGTCGACCTCCATAACGGGGTTTTCAACAGTCTGAGTGATTACCAGGCCAACAAGCCCGATGTTACGCTGGAAATAGACAAGCCTTCACTACTTTCTTTCCTTGCCAGTAAGGTCACCCTGGATGAACTCATCAAGGGGGGCAAGGCGAAAGTTGCTGGAGACAGCAAGGTGCTGGAGAAGTTACCCGGTTTGTTCGATCTCAATATCAAGAACAACATGAATCTGGTACTGCCACTGCAGACTGAAAACCAGATTAGATAGTTGGGTTGACGATGGTGTCCCGCTCATTATCGAGCGGGGCATTATTGGCTGGATGTGGTAGCAAACGTTTTCTGGTTCGTGGGGTTAGTGCGCATAATCATTTCAAAAACGCAACTAAAAAGTTGGGGTGATCACATATTTAATTATGGTTCAACTACCATTAAGTTTAAGTGATGGATTATCGCGCGCCGCCTTTACCTTTAAAGGTGTATTTCAAGTTGAGGAATGTAGGTATGCCCCCAAGCTCAAACAGTTTCATAACATTGTCGTTGCTATCGTTAGTGTTGCCACTGCATGCGATGGCTAATAATGATGTCTATGTCGGCGCCAAGGCTGGCTGGGTTCATGGTCACAACGCCTGCGAGAGTCACAACCTGTCATGCGATAACGACGCGCTGGGAGCAGGTCTGTTTGCCGGTTATGAGCTCAATGACTGGCTGGCAGTGGAAGCTGGTTATAACTATTTTGGCAATATGAAAGCGGATTATCCTGCATTGGGCCACAGCGATGTGACCGCGCCTTACTCAGGTAAGGTGCAAGGTATTGAGCTCGGAGCCAAACCATACTGGCATTTGAATGACAGCACATCCGTGTTTGCCAAGGCGGGCACATTGGCGTGGTGGACAGATGTCACTGGTGATGAGGTGGGTTATCAGCATCATGCCAAGGATAACGGCTGGTCCCCTATGCTGGGGGCTGGATTGGAAATGGCCATGACAGATAATCTTTCTGCCCGTCTGGAATACCAGTGGTTTCACAATGTGGGTGGAGATGCAACTGGCGGCAGCAGCATCAACATGCTCAGTGGCGGCGTGACCTATCGGTTTGGCGCTAAAGCCACAGAAGCGGTCGCCATGGCGCCAGTTGTCGTACCCGTTCAGCCTGAAAAGGTTGAGGCGATGGCCCTGCAGTTAAGTGACGTCTCAGGTATGGTTCTTTTCGAGTACAACTCAGCGACGTTGACGCCCGCCATGGTCGATGCGATGCAACCGGCCCTTAAGCGACTGCAGGATTACCCGCAAGCGCAACTGACCATTCATGCTCATACGGACAGTCGTGGCTCATCGGCCTATAACCAGAAACTGTCTGAACGTAGAGCGCTGTCGGTGAACGACTACTTTGTTAGCAAAGGGATCGCGGTATCACGGCTGACTCTGGATGCCAGGGGGGAGACCCAGCCTGTTGCAGATAACCAGACGGATGCGGGACGAGCGCAGAATCGTCGAGTAGTCTTGACGTCACCGGCATTTACCGTAGAAGAGTCCGTTACAACTCAAGGTACCAACCAATGAGATTAATTAAGTTATTCGTTCTATCGCTGTTTGCCATGGTGCTGACAGCCTGTGGCGGGGGTGACGACAGTGGCTTACCGTCACAAGGTGGGGGCGGTGAAACACTGCCAGCTATTGTGTCCCTGCAAGTCACTCCTGCAATAGCAACAGTGCCTGTCGGGTTAGAACAGCAATATGTGGCCGAAGCGTTGCTAGAGGATGGCAGCGTGAAGGATGTCACAACCAATGCGGCGTTAAGCTGGCGCTCCAGTAATCCAGCCATTGCGACTATCGATAGCCGCGGGCTCGCAACGGGTGTGAGCCCGGGCGACGTTACCATCACCGCCTCAGGGGTTGCTAACGGCGTACCAATTGAGCGCTCGGTTAGCTTGACTGTCTCCGATGCCGTGGTTACCGAGCTACAAGTGACGCCAGCCAACAGTTCGGTGCCTGCTGGGTTGGCCAAACAGTTCATTGCCACGGCATACTTGTCTGATGGTTCCACGCGAGATGTGACCAATAACGCGGCCCTTAGCTGGTCAAGTGACGCCCTCTCGATTGCAACAATCAGCAATGCAACTGACACCAAAGGACAAGCAACTGGGGTTGCTCCCGGTGATGCCACCATCACTGCATCGGGCACTGCAAACGGTACGTCATTCAGCGCCACTGCAACGTTGACTGTCACCAATGCCACCGTGACCAGCTTGCAAGTCACACCATTCAACCGTGCCGTACCCATCGGTCTCTCGCGGCCATTTACCGCCACAGCCACGCTGTCTGATGGTTCCTCGTTGGATGTGACCAATGACCCCGTGCTGAGCTGGAGCAGCAGTGCCGAAAACATTGCGACCATCACGTCAACAGGCACTAGCGGCAAGGGTGTGGCAACTGGCGTTGCTGTTGGTATCACAACCATCACCGCATCGGGCACAGCCAATGGTCAGGCATTCAGCGCGACACAACAGTTGACTGTCACTGATGCTAAGGTTACCTCTATTCAAGTTACCCCTGCTCCTGTATCAGTGGGAAGGCGCCAATCTCTTCAAATGAACGCGATTGGGACTTTCAGTGATAGTAATACAGGTGATATCACAAGTGATGTAGCTTGGCAGTCTGACAATACTGATATTGCTACTGTTCGACGCTCAGGTTTGTTGGTGGGTGTTGAGGTCGGCACAACTAGCCTGACAGCGAACAGTAATGGTGTTTTCAGCAATAATGTTGATGTTACGGTCAATCCGTGGGTAACAATCGACGGTGTTGGCGAATTTTCTGTTCCTGATGACACATCCCCGTCTCGTACTTGGCCTGATGCCAACAGTTATTGCTCCACCCTTTCACTTGATAGTGGGTCTGCTTGGCGCCTACCCACGATAGAGGAGCTGATAGCGTTGTACAGTGCTTATCCTCGTAACCATGTCAATAGCGTGCTACGCTGGCCTACCAACTTAATGTATTGGTCATCAACGCCATCAAATGTTTCCAATGTATATGATGGTATATATATGACTGATGGTTATGTTGACTTAGAGGGTACAGGGACACGCCTTTATGTTACCTGTTTCCGTAAAAGTGCTTAGGGCTGATTCAAGTCCGAAGTACAAGGCGAGACGCCTTTTTGGTGAAAACGAGCACCTGAGCGGATTTGCCGACAGCTCAGGCATCGTTTGGAGTATCAGTGTAGTGGTCTGTCTT
>NZ_LYSQ01000058.1:0-3254 GCF_001728955.1 Aeromonas sp. DNP9
TCACCGGATCTACTGCCAGATGCAATTTGCGCCACACTCGCCGTTTCTCGGCGCCGTATTTTCTGACTTTCCACTCGCCTTCACCAAATACCTTCAGCCCGGTTGAGTCGATAACCAAATTGGTAATACGTCCTTTTGGGGGCTGTCGATAGGCCACAGCTACCGTACGGGCCCGCTTGCTTACACAACTGTAATCGGGGGCACAAAGCGGTACGTTCATCAACTCGAACAGGGAGTCGAGTAGCCCCTGAGTGGCCCGCAGAGTGAGGCTGAAAATCCCCTTGAGCATCAGGAAGGTAGAGATGGTTTGGTCGGTGTAGAGCTGGCAGCGTCCCCGCCGCCCATGATGGTCGTGGTGAAACCAGTTGTTCATGGTCTCGGCATCAACCCAGAAGGTGAGTGAGCCACGGTTAATCAAAGACTTGTGGTATTGAGGCCAGTTGGTGATCAGATCTCCGAGCCCTCAGTTAGTACCATTCAAGCTGCATCGATTTGGGAAACAACGCCCTACTCAACGCTTACAGAAGCCATGTATCGGAAAAATATTATGTATAAACGTTAAGCTATATATCATTCGTAATAAAACAACCGACACCTTATCTTTCATGCTTTTGTATCGCCTTCATTACAAAGCCCAGGCTCATTGAATGGGGCTGGAAAATAAAAACCCATCAATAAAACATACTCATTTCAGTTGTTTTCCTTTAAATGACAATTCCCACTCAATCAGTTGATTTATAGGCATAGGTTTGGCGTACACATATCCTTGAATCAAGTACACGCCCTGTTTATGCAGATATTCCAATTGCTCATCGGTTTCCACACCCTCCGCGATCATCTCCATGTTCGATTCACGACCAAATGCAATAATTGCATCGAGTACATTCCGCTTGAGGTCGGTTGTGCCAATCGTATCAATAAACATTTTATCAATCTTTATACAACGAATACCTAGTTGCTGTAAGTATGCAAAGCCTCCATAGCCTGTACCGAAGTCATCAAGTTTAAAGTGATATCCTCTCAAACCTAGAGTGGCTATTTCTCTTGTTGCAGCCTTCACATCAGAAATAGGAATGCGTTCGGTTAGCTCGAACGTTAATTTTTTTGGATCAGGCCATTGTAGCTTCTTCAACAGATCTTGCAAATATGGCTGTTCTACATGTGCAGCAACTAAATTGATGCTGACCCACTGCATACCATAAAATTTATGTAAATCAGCTACAATTTTACTGACGAGCTGAGTCGTGATTGGTATTATTAAACCTTGACGTTCAGCATAATCGATAAATATTCCTGGAGGGATTAACTCCCCACCACGGCGCCATCTTATTAAAGCCTCATAACCAACAACTTGTTGTGTTCGGCTATCAACTATAGGCTGATAATATGGGATGAACTCATTTTTTTTAAGCGCTGATTTAAGCATTCCACCTAATGAGTTGTTGTGATTACGAAGTAATAAATATGCTGTTACCAGCAATAGGCCGACAACGGATGAAAAAAACAATCCATAATATCGTATTAGATGGGTTACATAGTTACGAAATTTCTCTCCAGCCCATATTTTTTGTTCAACTTTTCTCAGGCTGTCAAGGTGGGATATTGATATAGCTTGATTTTGATGTTTTATCTTTACATCGCCCCTAGGGATGTTAATTTCATTAAAACGTGGATCATTATAAGTGTACTCAAGATAAAAACAGTTTTTACATGGTCTAAGTAGTAAGTCATGTACGAAGCTGTTATTTATTACCCAGTAAATTAGGTTTCCACCACGTTTAGAATAAACTACAAATTCTTGCTCTATACCTGTAGCCCCGGGTGTTGTCGAAATGATGTAATCAGCTTTAGATGGCATATCTTTTATTGCATCAGAAATAGGTAATCCCGTACCAAGTGTCGAGCAACTCTTTCCTCCTGATGTTTTAATCCCTGCGAATCGGATGTGGCTATTGTAATATGATGGATTACGCAATAATTCTATATCTCCCAACCCACAATTAAATTTTATTTTCGGTAACTGAGATACTATATTATGTTCCAGTAGATTATTTCTTTCTTCTGTATGTGTAATTACTTCTTGCGCCTTTTCCTGGAGAAGGTATCTTGTTATTGGTGAAGTTAAAAATGGAGTAAGAAACAGCATTGTAATTATTGGAAAAACAAATAAACATAAACATCCCCAAAATGATTTCAATCGAGGTATAGCTAACATTATTTTTTCGAAAAACCATGTAATCAATTTCATTTTGATCATCTTGAATTAAGAACATCACACTAAAAAAGTTACTCAGTCTTAAGATATTCCTATTGTGTTAAATAGTGGTTCTGAATCGTCCACCACGCCAATTTGCCCGCCTTGGCAAACACAGATGTACTGTCATTCAAATGCCAGTATGGTTTGGCTCCGAGCTCAATACCTTGCACCTTACCTGAGTAAGGCGCGGTCACATCGCTGTGGCCCAATGCAGGATAATCCGCTTTCATATTGCCAAAATAGTTATAATCGGCTTCCACAGCCAGCCAGTCATTGAGCTCATAACCGGCAAACAGACCTGCTCCCAGCGCGTCGTTATCGCATGCAGGTTGTGACTCTCGCAGGCGTTGTGACCATGAACCCAGCCAGCCAGCCTTGGCGCCAACATAGACATCATTATTAGCCATCGCATGCAGTGGCAACACTAACGATAGCAACGACAATGCTATGAAGCTGTTTGAGCTTGGGGGCATACCTATATTCCTCAACTTGAAATACACCTTTAAAGGCGGTGTGCGATAATCCATCACTTAATGGTAGTGAACCAAAATTAAATATGTGACCAACTCAATTTTTTAGTTGCGTTTTTGAAATAATTATGTGCGCTAACCCCATGAGCCAGAAAACGTTTGCTGCCACATCCAGCCAATAATGCCCCACTCGATAATGAGCGGGACACCATCGTCAACCCAACTATCTAATCTGGTTTTCAGTCTGTAGTGGCAGTACAAGATTCATGTTGTTCTTGATATTGAGATCGAACAAACCAGGTAACTTCTCCAGCACCTTGCTGTCCCCACTCACTTTCGCCTTGCCACCCTTGATGAGTTCATCCAGGGTGACCTTACTGGCGAGGAAAGAAAGTAGTGAAGGCTTGTCTATTTCCAGCGTAACATCGGGCTTGCTGGCCTGGTAATCACTCAGACTGTTGAAAACCCCGTTATGGAGGTCGACACCAAATTGCTTGTCGCCTTGCAGGATAAGATTGATCACATGG
>NZ_LYSQ01000059.1:0-3183 GCF_001728955.1 Aeromonas sp. DNP9
AGCACCCCACTGGGGGATAAACATGACCATCTCTGAGGGAGCTTCGGTGTGTGGCACGAGATAGAAGACAAAGTCCACCCCATCAATAGTGACGGTTTCATTGTCCTTGGTGATGAAGTGGTTAGGAATGGGAAGTGAGGAGGCATCATTGGCCAGGGCGGGGCCCAACGCACTGGTGACGATCCCTTTCTCGTTAACCTTGAGTACGTTGCCGTATTGATAACCAGCACGACGCGCCATGATATTGCCGCCCATAACATTTTCGCTGACAGCCTCTTCCACAAATCCTTCGGGTGCCAGCACCGGCAGCTTGCCGCTGCTCACATCCTCGGGGGTCGCCAGCCCGGCCTCGTAAATGCCGCCAAACCCACCGAAGTGATCGGCATGGCTGTGGGAAATGATCACCCCCTTGAGCGCCCGTTTACCACGATGTTGTTCATACAGCTCAATGGAGGCTTTTAGCGCCTTACCTGAATATTCCACATCATAAAAAACCATCCCTTCGTTGGTCTCTATGATGGTCAGATTCGAGAGATCTTGGCCGCGAACCTGATAGATATGCTCACTCACCTTGTAGAGCCCCCCCCGGTTAACCAGTTGGGCATGGCGCCACAAGCTGGGGTTAACCGACTCAGGTGCTTTATTGCCCTGTACATAATTCATGGCCGTGGCACTAAACACCCCTGTGATATCCCCTTTGTTCAGCAAGGGGGCTATAAAGCCACGATCGGCATCTGCAAATGCCTGTTGGTCATTAAAGTCAAGCACCTGATAGACGCGCTCATTAGCCTCCTTGGTAAAAGGGGTCGCCTCCTTGGCCTTGGTGTTGTAGTCATAAGCCATGGCCATTTGCGAGGTGATCGCTATCGCAACGAGGCTGATCCTGCTTACTACTTTTCTAATCGTCATACATAAAACCCAATAATTAAGTGTCAAAAAATTCGATTTCAACCCTGATGCCATCATCAAAAACATAGCACACAATATTGAATTGTATAAACTAATTACCTACTTACATACACCCTATTCAATATGGATACTACCGGATAGTTTACATATAGCTGCTCCTAACAGTAGATCACAAGAGGAAAGATACTTCGCCCGGTTTGAATGTTCTGATTAGTGGCAATAACACACACACAGAAAGGACTGAGTTGATACATATCCACCACGACAATTGTGGTGCTATAAACACTCTAAAAATATCGACTCCATACGTCAATGTCATAATTTAACCCTGTTCTGATTCAATATGCGATATTTAGCGCGGATTAACTAAATTGAACTAACGATTAAAGGAATAAACATGAAAGATCGTGATTTAGCCTTACGATATAATATTTATTGTTACTTTTACAACGTGGTCGTGGCTTAACTGTACGATTCATGGACGTGTGATTCATAGAGATCATTTCACTATGATGTGATGCTATGGACAGGGAAATTCAGCAAAGATTAATGTGGGTACGCCTCTACGAGGTGTACAGATCTAGTTATCACCTGACACCGGCCTCAAACCGGTGTCTTGTTTACGCTACTTTAGTGCGCACTTGGCGTTGTTTCCCAAATCAACCATCAAGCCACAACTGCCCCAGCCCCAAGTGACCGTTACACTCGGGGCTTTCTGACAGGCAGACCCAGGGTATTGAGTTTGTTTATGGCGCTGACATACGCCATTACCTCTCCCACTTGGCCGTTGTAGTTACGCAGACTGACTTTCCCCGCCTGCAACTGTTTGAACCGATACATCGCTGTCTCTGCAAGTGAGCGACGGTGATACCCCGATATCTTCTTCCAGTGCGCCAGCAGTTCCTTGCGCATCACCAGCACCGCGTCATTTCTTGCGTGTCCCTTTTCCCATAACCCCGCGCTTTTGCGAGGCGGGATACAGGCTGTTGCCTCTTTGCGCAAGATAAGCTGATGGCTGGCTTTGATGTCGTAGGCACCATCCGCATAAACACGTCCCAGCTTGCGCCGCAGAGGGTTGAGCAAGGTGGGCAACACCTCGGCATCATGGACATTTTCCAGCGAGACTTCCGCCGCCACGATATCGTGGGTCACCGGATCTACTGCCAGATGCAATTTGCGCCAGACTCGCCGTTTCTCGGCGCCGTATTTTCTGACTTTCCACTCGCCTTCAGCAAACACCTTCAGGCCTGTAGAGTCGATAACCAAATCGGTAATACGTCCTTTTGGGGGCTGTCGATAAGCCACCGTCACCGTGCGAGCCCGTTTGCTGACACAGCTGTAGTCCGGTGCGCACAGCGGCGCATTCATCAACTCGAACAGGGAGTCGAGTAGTCCCTGGGTTGCCCGCAGAGTGAGGTTGAAAATCCCCTTGAGCATCAGGAAGGTGCAGATGGTCTGGTCGGTGTAGAGCTGGCTGCGGCCCCGTCGTCCGTTATGGTCTTGGTGAAACCAGTTATCCATGGCATCTGTATCAACCCAGAAGGTGAGTGAACCACGGTTAATCAATGATTTGTTGTATTGATGCCAGTTGGTGATGGGGTGAAGCGACGTGCTCATGATGCAGACTTGAAGGAGATGGTGGTGATCAGATCACCGCGCTCTCCGTTAGTTCCATTCAAGCTGCATCGATTTGGGCAACAACGCCTGCGCACTTCCTTCGGTATCAATTTCAGACCCTTCCTGCACATGCTGTAGGGGGGTTGCCCCTCCATCATCCTGCCCTGATGTGGCCGCTGGGTGTTGTAGTGCTCTAAGTAGCTATCCAGGTCTGTCTGCATCTGCTCTACCGACTCATACCAGGTCGTTCTCCCCTTGATACGGAAGTGTTCATCCAACAAGGTTCGATGTAGCCGCTCGATAAAGCCGTTGCTCTGTGGCCTGCGTACCTTGGTTGTCCGGTGCTCAATCCCCTCCAGTTGCAGGAACAGCTCGTAGGGATGCTGGTCAGGTCGTCCACAGAACTCGCGCCCGTTGTCCGACAGGATGATATAGACCCGTGCCTCATGGGCTTCGAAGAACGGCAGCACCGTTTCATTGAGCACATGAACCGAGGTCACCGGCAGCTTGCTGGTGTAGAGCCGTCCCCAGGCGTGGCGGCTGTAGCAGTCCAGCACGGTTTGCAGATACACCTTGCCAACTCCCTTGAGCACGCCGACGAAGAAGGTGTCGACCGCCACCAGTTCTCCGGTGTAGTGGACCTCAATCTGGCGTTCA
>NZ_LYSQ01000060.1:0-3139 GCF_001728955.1 Aeromonas sp. DNP9
TAGACACTGCGGCTAACCGCTGCTGTATCTGAGCCGCCGACTAAAACAATGGCTTGGCGCCGCCTGCGGATGCATCACCGCTCTGCAGGTAAAACTATCACCGCTATTCCCAGAGCCTTGTCGGCACCACCATCAGCACGGTGCGCTGGCCGATCGCCACATTGGCATTGGGGAAGACTACCGCCTCACGCGGCTTCTCGACTGTGTAACGCAGCTCACCATCCTCGGCCAGCACGAACCCTTGGGGGAATTCGGTGAAGTTGTCCACATCGCTGGCGAATAGAAAGCGAAACTGCTCCGATTTTTTGGTGATCACCCGATCGATGGCAAACAGGGTGAAATCATCCGCCCGCCACGGCTCCAGCGCCACCTCGTCCTGGGTGACCAGCTCCTGCAGCGCTTGGCGGGTTTCGATAAAGCGGGTCATATCGTTCTCGCCAAACGGGCGCACCTTGCCCAACTCCACCGTAAAGGCGTGGGCACCATGCTGTCGGGAGCTGTAGTAGCTGAAGGTGGTGGTCGGGCTGGCGGAGAGCAGAATAGTACGCACCCCGCAGGCGCCGAGGAACTGCACCTGCTCGCGGCAGTGAGGCCGCTCGTGGGGGAAGGGGTAGACGGCAAACTTCTCATGGCGCGAACCGCGAATGGCGGTGTGCAGATCGTAGTGGTAGCGGGGACGAGCCGGATCGGCAAAGAAGCGGCTCACATACTGCTCGAGACGCATGGCACGGATCCGCTCCCGATTGCAGAGCCCCTCCCCCTTGCTGTGAGCACCGGAGAAGAGCCGGTTCATGTTCTCCTCCACCTCCCGCAGCCCCAGATTCATCGCCGCCGGATTGCCAAACAGGAACAGCACCCGATGGCGGGCGCTCAGCTCGCCAGAGAGCAGACGGCTCAGCAGCTGGTTGCAGATCTCGATGGGAGCGGTCTCGTTGCCGTGAATACCGCAGGAGAGGACGATATCCTTGCGTCCTCCCGGCTGGTCGCCCGCGCCACTGGCAGGCTCCAGACAGAGCACGCCCGTATCCCAGACGCTGACCCGCGCACCATCGGGCAGGGCAAATTCAAAGGGCTCAAGCTGCCACTCATGGCTGCGGGTCAAGGCCAAAAAATCGTGCTGGGGAATCATCCGTCTCACCCTCTTGCTCTGGAATACTATGGCCGGATTATACGCAAGGCATCGCGGCTTAAAATCGTTTTTTAAACAAATTCAAACATTAACGATACAAGTGTGATAACAATCGAACGACGACAGCAATGGCAGTAGCAATGTGGAATAAAGAGAAGAGGAAAAAGGACCAACAAATAACAGGGGGAAAACGGGGGATATAAAACAGACAATGACAGACCTGGCGGCCGGGCGCCACGGGGCAGAACAGCAAACGACTCAGCAGAAAAACAAGGCATCCATGCCCGGTTGATTAACCACGCCAGAACGGCTTGGTGGTCTCTTGATAACGGTCAGCTTCGTTCAGGCCGATATCTTTGAGCAGGTACTCGGGCAGCTCGGAGAGCTGGCGACGGCTGCGGCTGCGCTCCAGCCAGGTCAGAACGGTCATTTTAACGCGAGCAACCAGATTCAATTGGCTGGAATGCTGGTAACCGGTTTCGGTATAAGTCATGTTGGCCATGATGTGGCTCCTCTGAATATTTGTTTACGCACTGGGCTTTATTTGATGCGCAAAGCTTAGTCAGGGAGCAGGGCCGACTCAATTGACGAATTTTGATACGTTACATTAGGAAAACTAATAGTAAAAAACTGACTGATACAATTTTAATACTCTGATTTATAAAGAATAATTAAGTCACCATTCGACCATCAACGGCCCGCAGCATATTATGCTGCATGGCACCACCTTAGATATGCAATTTACCGCATTGCCTATGCACTCGCCAATGGATTCGCCATGGGTGGCAACCCCGTCATTACATTCAATTGTTAATTTGGTGATCTATTTGCGATCTTAAGTTAACACAATGAAACATAAAGCAAACTTACCTTCCCTCCCTCGCCACTCCCTCGATGAGGACCCGAAAACGCCCCTCTTGGCGCGCAACCGGCATACTGGTATGGTTATTTATACAGTAGTTTATTCCCCCGCCCTGACGCCATCGTTTATGCCGTCAGCGGCGGATGAAACCACAGGATCATCGATGGATACCTTTACCCCGACCGCCGCCCTGCGTCAACAGATGGCCGCCATTGAAGCCTCTCTCAACCAGCTGGCCGATCTGCTTGGCCAACTCGAGCTGCAGGAGGCTCATGTCTATCCTCTCCCCCCAGTTGCACAGGGGGAAGAACACGACCCGATCGAGCAAATTGAGGTGGGCTATCTCAACGGTGAAGCCGCGCTGGCGGCCACCCTCGCCGCCTATCGGGATCACAGCGCCCGCCCCGGCTGCTCCACCAAGGCGACTCACCGGCTGCCCGGCTGGTTTCGCTTTCCTGCCGCCGCCGCCCCTTTGCTGCAACCGCTGATCGACCAAATCAACCAGCACAAGCTCGATTTCAAGGCGCTGGTGCAGCAGGCGGGGGGACGGGACGAGAAGTTCGAGCTGGTACATACCGCCCTGCCAGGCGTGATCACCCTGCAGGTCTACCGCAAACTGACCCTGTTGGCGGGGGAGCTGCAATCCCTCGGCTTTACCTGGGCTGACAAGCAGACCATCAATCGCCTCAGTCGCGAACAAGTGTTGGAAATGCTGGAGCGCAGCCGCCGCTATATACCGGCCCTCTCCAACAACGAGGAGTGGAGCAAGATGGTGGATCAGGAGGTGTACGACATTCGCCGCCTGCCCGCCGATGCCGAGTTGCGGATCCGCCGCCCGGTCAAGACCCACCCGATGATCAACCTGCTCTGGCTGGAGCGCACCCCGCGCAAGCAGCAGATCAAGGCGAGCCTGCCACTACTGCTCTGCTCCGATACCCCGCCTGCAGTCACCCATCTGGGCAACTATCCTCCCAAGAGCCGTCAGGCGCGGCGAGATCGCAAGATTGGCGGTGAGCCCATCATCGAGCGGCTGCACCTCTATCTCTATCAGGGGTGACAGGATCAGGAATAGCTGGATCATGGATAGCTGGGCCGCCTTGCCGCGATAAACGAAGTATCCCGCATCAGCACCCCAAACAAATAAGAAA
>NZ_LYSQ01000061.1:0-2737 GCF_001728955.1 Aeromonas sp. DNP9
CGTAATCTTGTCATTGAACACCTCAGGTCATGGTGGCGACTGTACCACCTAAAATGGTGTCCGGGATGATTAGACCACTACAGAGAAAACTGCATGAGCAGCACCAGTAAGGTGACAATCTTGGCGACAGGTAAGACCGGGGCACGGCCAGCCGGTAAGGCTTCTAACGCACCCACACCTTCATCCCGATACCACCGAAGCCAACGACCGATGGTCGAGCGAGCTGCGCCGGTAAGGTGATGAACATCAGTGATCGTGCGTCCTTCATGTAACAGCAAAATGGCCATCAAGCGACGAGCATGCCCTTTATCACGGGTGGCATGGATGATTTTGTGAATGCGGCGCCGTTGTGGTCGTGGCAGGGGTGGTAGGATAGGCATCAACTCAGTCCTTTGGGTGTGGCTTGTTTTGTTTGGCGACAAATGAGATCGCACAAACTGGACTGAGTTCCCTTCCTCCAGTGATCTACTATTTGGAACAGCTATTTAGCAAGCTAGGCGGATAGAAATGCGTAATGAGTCACGGCCTTGCTCGCCATAGCCCTGCGGGCAAATGGCGTTACCACTTTTTTGCCATTGCCTCGGAGATGATCTCTGCCTTGAGGCGCTCATCGGCATACATCTTCTTAAGGCGACGATTTTCCTCTTCCAGCTCTTTGAGGCGCGCCATGAGGGAGGTATCCATGTCACCGAATTTGGAGCGCCATTTGGAGAATGGTAGCGGAGCTGATGCCATGCTCACGACAGAGCTCAGGGACGGGTGAACCAGACTCAGCCTGTTTGAGGATGGCGATGATCTGCGCATCGCTAAAACGTGATGTTTTCATGTAGAACATCCTGCATTCGCAGTACGGGAACATTCTACTTATGAGCACCTCAGTTTTCGGGGAGATTACCACCCTACCAGTTCCTGTGACAAAAAGAGGCGACATCAAGAAGAATGAAAAAGGGGCCACAATGGCACCCTTTAGCAAGATGGATACGAAAACAGGGTCACTCCGTCATGGGCTTTACCCCTTGGATCAATGTGCCGGCGCCAGAGTTAGACTGACATTGCCAAAGCCTTCGCTGGCAAGGGTTTTTCTATCCAGTTTCAAATCGGTGAGCTCCACCTTATTGACAGATGCGCTGCGCAGCAAAGCCTTCGTGGAAGTGGTCGGTGGCAAGCCGATTTCAATATCGCCCGCAAACTGACTCTCGGCATAGAAGTCGCCAGTGACACTGGCATGGACCGGACGCAGCACCAACCCCAGATTGCTCTGCATGGTCGACAAACCATACTCGCTGATGGCCCAGTTCCAGTCCCACCACTTCATTTCACCCGGGATATAACGCTTGTCCCACTGGTAGCGGATGCTGCTCGCCTTGTCGCGGAACGGGCCGACGGCAAAGGTGTGCTCACTAGTGGGGCGATTCTCAGGATGGGTATTCCAGGCATTCCCGTTCCTGCGCAGGAAGCCCTTCATGGTCAGGTCATAATTGACCTCGGCCTTGAACTCATAGGGATAGGAGATGTTGGACTTGTAGAGAGCAATCCGCACCGGCAGGCTGGAGTAAGGCGGCACCGTGGGACGCGCTTCAACCAAGACAGTCTCTCTGGTCTCTTCACCTTGCTGGGAAGCCCAGCTCTGGGTGGAGGAGATCTCTACCGAGTATTCAGTCTTGGAAACCTGCGGAATCTGGAAGCTGGTCTTGATCTCGACCAATTCACCCAAACTGTAAGTATCGGTTTTCGACCACTTGGTGGACTTGTCGTACTTCAGAGTCACCACCACCTGCTGGGGCTGGTCGGTGTTGTTGATCGCATTGGCTGTGATGTTCTTGACCAGTTGTTTGCCACTCTCGGTGACCTGACCGTGACTAAAGGAATCGGGGTCCAGGGTATATGAAAAGTTGCTTACTTTTATGGAACTCTTCTCCCCGCAACGATATCCTGAACAGCCACCGTCATTATTTCCCTTTATCAACCAACCATCGCTCAATCGGGTGACATCCATATCTTCCCCGACATAGGGACTATGATTTCCACCGACCCTAGCATACCCCAAAAAATAGGCAAGATAACTGACCGGCTTGATAAAATAATCATTATCATGGACAAGACGCCATTGAACATCGACCTCATCTCCCGCCGGAATATTCCAATCAGATAGTGTCGGTATTTCTCCAGAAACCGGCGAATTGGGATAGCACCAGCTCTCTCCTGCACCTACGAGACCTTTCTTGATTTCACCATTATATCCCGGCCCCATGATCACCCAGCCGTCGGCCAGCCCGGTGATCTGCCATGGACCCATGCGGCTGACCAAGCTATTCTTGATGCTCATGGCTTCATCACGGGTCAGGGGCCGATAGCCATTGGCACAGACGCCCTGCCCCAGTCCATACCATTTGACCTGAGCGGGATAAATAGGTTCAGCAGCCCGCACCTTCATAAGCATAAATATAGTACTTAGCAGTATAATATTGACCGAAATTACCTTATTCATCATTAACCCTCTTTCATAAACGTATTGTTAATTAGTCTATAAGCCCCCAAAAAGAACTCCAACGAGTCCCGCTCTGGGGGGCGAAGTAAAACATAAAAATCTAGTCATGAGAAATTAAATATAGTTGTAAAATTAAAATAATTAGAGTGATGACTTTATTGATTGATAAGTCATAAATATTGTGGGAGAGATTATTTAAATAGCCGTTTCGAATAGTAGATCACAGGAGGAAGGGAACTCAGTCCAGTT
>NZ_LYSQ01000062.1:0-2649 GCF_001728955.1 Aeromonas sp. DNP9
CCTATCAACGTTGTGGTCTCCAACGGCCCTTTAGGACCCTCAAGGGGTCAGGGATGACTCATCTCAGGGCTCGCTTCCCGCTTAGATGCTTTCAGCGGTTATCGATTCCGAACTTAGCTACCGGGCAGTGCCACTGGCGTGACAACCCGAACACCAGAGGTTCGTTCACTCCGGTCCTCTCGTACTAGGAGCAACTCCCTTCAATCATCCAACGCCCACGGCAGATAGGGACCGAACTGTCTCACGACGTTCTGAACCCAGCTCGCGTACCACTTTAAATGGCGAACAGCCATACCCTTGGGACCGACTTCAGCCCCAGGATGTGATGAGCCGACATCGAGGTGCCAAACACCGCCGTCGATATGAACTCTTGGGCGGTATCAGCCTGTTATCCCCGGAGTACCTTTTATCCGTTGAGCGATGGCCCTTCCATTCAGAACCACCGGATCACTATGACCTACTTTCGTACCTGCTCGACCTGTCCGTCTCGCAGTTAAGCTGGCTTATGCCATTGCACTAACCTCCTGATGTCCGACCAGGATTAGCCAACCTTCGTGCTCCTCCGTTACTCTTTGGGAGGAGACCGCCCCAGTCAAACTACCCACCAGGCACTGTCCGCGAGCCCGATTCAGGGCCCTGCGTTAGAACATCAAACATACAAGGGTGGTATTTCAAGGACGGCTCCAGCGCAACTGGCGTCACGCCTTCAAAGCCTCCCACCTATCCTACACATGTAGGTTCAATGTTCAGTGCCAAGCTGTAGTAAAGGTTCACGGGGTCTTTCCGTCTAGCCGCGGGTACACCGCATCTTCACGGCGAATTCGATTTCACTGAGTCTCGGGTGGAGACAGCATGGCCATGGTTACACCATTCGTGCAGGTCGGAACTTACCCGACAAGGAATTTCGCTACCTTAGGACCGTTATAGTTACGGCCGCCGTTTACCGGGGCTTCGATCAAGAGCTTCGCTTGCGCTAACCCCATCAATTAACCTTCCGGCACCGGGCAGGTGTCACACCCTATACGTCCACTTTCGTGTTTGCAGAGTGCTGTGTTTTTGATAAACAGTCCCAGCCATCTGGTCACTGCGACTCCCGACAGCTCCATCCGCAAGGGACTTCACCATCAAGAGCGAACCTTCTCCCGAAGTTACGGTTCTATTTTGCCTAGTTCCTTCACCCGAGTTCTCTCAAGCGCCTTGGTATTCTCTACCCGACCACCTGTGTCGGTTTGGGGTACGATGACTTGTAATCTGAAGCTTAGAGGCTTTTCCTGGAAGCAGGGCATCAATGGCTTCCACACCGTAGTGTGTTCGTCTCGTGTCTCAGTGTTGTGTCTCCGGATTTGCCTAGAAACACCACCTACGCACTTTCACCAGGACAACCGTCGCCTGGCCCACCTAGCCTTCTCCGTCCCCCCATCGCAATTACAAGTCGTGCAGGAATATTAACCTGCTTCCCATCGACTACGCCTTTCGGCCTCGCCTTAGGGGTCGACTCACCCTGCCCCGATTAACGTTGGACAGGAACCCTTGGTCTTCCGGCGAGGAGGCTTTTCACCCCCTTTATCGTTACTTACGTCAGCATTCGCACTTCTGATATCTCCAGCATACCTCTCGATACACCTTCGCAGACTTACAGAACGCTCCCCTACCACTCACACTTAGTGTGAATCCGCGGCTTCGGTGCCTGGTTTGAGCCCCGTTACATCTTCCGCGCAGGCCGACTCGACTAGTGAGCTATTACGCTTTCTTTAAATGATGGCTGCTTCTAAGCCAACATCCTAGCTGTCTGAGCCTTCCCACATCGTTTCCCACTTAACCAGAACTTTGGGACCTTAGCCGGCGGTCTGGGTTGTTTCCCTCTTCACGACGGACGTTAGCACCCGCCGTGTGTCTCCCGGATATTACTTACTGGTATTCGGAGTTTGCATGGGGTTGGTAAGTCGGGATGACCCCCTAGCCCAAACAGTGCTCTACCCCCAGTAGTATTCGTCCGAGGCGCTACCTAAATAGCTTTCGGGGAGAACCAGCTATCTCCGAGTTTGATTGGCCTTTCACCCCCAGCCACAGGTCATCCCCTAACTTTGCAACGTTAGTGGGTTCGGTCCTCCAGTTGATGTTACTCAACCTTCAACCTGCCCATGGCTAGATCACCCGGTTTCGGGTCTACACCTTGCAACTAGACGCCCAGTTAAGACTCGGTTTCCCTACGGCTCCCCTATACGGTTAACCTCGCTACAAAATGTAAGTCGCTGACCCATTATACAAAAGGTACGCAGTCACCCCGAAGGGCTCCCACTGCTTGTACGTACACGGTTTCAGGTTCTATTTCACTCCCCTCACAGGGGTTCTTTTCGCCTTTCCCTCACGGTACTGGTTCACTATCGGTCAGTCAGGAGTATTTAGCCTTGGAGGATGGTCCCCCCATATTCAGACAGGATGTCACGTGTCCCGCCCTACTCGATTTCACATCAAGGTTGTTTTCGTGTACGGGGCTATCACCCTGTATCGCCGGCCTTTCCAGGACCGTTCCACTAACTTCCAAGATGCTTAAGGGCTAATCCCCGTTCGCTCGCCGCTACTGAGGGAATCTCGGTTGATTTCTTTTCCTCGGGGTACTTAGATGTTTCAGTTCTCCCGGTTCGCCTC
>NZ_LYSQ01000063.1:0-2586 GCF_001728955.1 Aeromonas sp. DNP9
GCGAGCACCTCATCAAGAATAGAGCCTGCCATCAACACAGCCCCTCTATCAGACTCTTTATAAAAATCATTCAAGAATGTTGCGAGTCGCAAAATTTCAGGTGGTGTATCTTCCCAAGCCATTTACCCAATCTCCAATTTTTAAAGTTAGTTAAAAATACCATTTAATACCCACTAAATATTGGAAAGCCAAGATGGTTCCATTTTTCTCGTTATGATTGATTTGCTATCAAAAACTTCATATCACAAAAACGCCAACAATACCTCATAGCAATCAATAATAATGTTATCTATTTGTAATTTACCGAGTCTCAACATCATTATATTTTGACTGGGATTATATCAAACGTATATCAGCTTAGTGAGTGAAAAGTTATTTGTCATGCTGATTTCGTTCAGTCTTTTGATAATAATCAGCTGTGGAGCGAATGAGAATATGCAAGCACATTAACACCAGCTCTTAGCCCCTCCATCAGCCATGCCCCCCCCCCCCAAACCTTCAGCTATATACCGACCTTTTTACTACCCAACCCTGAATAATCAGTTCAAAAACCGTTCATGCCCCTTCGCTACACTGCCCGCTCGTTTATCGCTATCAGGAGTCTTAAAACAATGATGTTGCACCTCAAGAAGAGCACCCTTGCCCTCGTCCTGCTTGCCGCCAGCGGCGCACTTAGCGCCGCCGAAATCGCCAACAACAATATTACCGAGGCGGAGATCAAGGCCGCGCAGGATGGTTGGGGCGCGGCGCTTATCAAGATCAGCGATGACTATCGCGTCGGTGGGATTGAGCGCGCCAAGGCGACTGCCGAGTCGGTGCTCGACAGCGCCTATGGCTACCAGCAGGGGCCAGTGCTGTTCAAACCCACCCTTGCCGGTGGCGAGCAGACCTTTCGCACCAACCGCGAGGGGGCGCTGGCCTACTTTGTCGGCAACAACAGCGCCTACCCCACCGACAAAGGGTTCGCCCTGAAAAACTGGCAGAGCTATCGCTATGACAATGCCGCCGTCTATATCAACGGCGACATGGCGCTGACCATGGGCAAGGTGCATCTGGTGGATCACGACAACAAGGAGACCACGGTCGACAAGAGCTGGGGTTTCAAGAAGGGGGATGATGGCAAGGTGCGCATCGTGCTGCACCACTCCTCCCTCCCTTACGAGGGGTAATGACGGGGCTCTGCCCACCATCAATATGATCAAAAGACAGCCCTGCCACTTCGGCAGGGCTGTCTGTTTTGCGCCTGCGCTTGGCCGATGGCGAGTGAGTGGATGACGGTCGTGCTAAGGCAGTTTGCTGCTACCCTCAAGGCAAGCCATTGAGATGCCGAGCATTATCGCGTCTCTTAACTCCAGCCACTCGTTATCATCACACAAGGAGCCAGATACCATGACCATACTGCCTGTTTACGCGGCCCTGCTCGCCCTGCTGTTTGTGTTGCTGAGCATTCGAACCATTCGCACCCGCCATAGCCGCAAGGTGGCGCTGGGGCATGGGGATGACCCCGCCATGTTGCGCGCCATGCGGGTGCATGCCAACTTTGCCGAGTATGTCCCCCTCGCCCTGCTGCTAATCTATTTCGTTGAAACCGACAGCCATGCCCCCTGGCTGGTTCATTTGCTGGGGAGTGCCTTGCTGCTTGGCCGTCTCTGCCACGCCTTTGGCATGAGCCGCACGCCGGAGAACTTCCGTTATCGGGTGGCGGGAATGGGGCTGACCTTCACGGTGATCCTGGTGAGCGCTGCCCATATCCTGATCACGGCGCAGCTCCCCTGACCCGGCCGTCACGAATAGCTGGCGAAGCGGTCTGGCAGCCATCCCCATCGGCTATTCTTTACTGCACAGATAGTCGCAACAGTTCTGCTTGAACAAGCCCGATTCAGGAGTGCGATATGAAGTGGATTGGCTGGTTACTGCTTGTCGGGCTGACTCACGTTGTCCACGCAACCCCGCTAAAGCTGGCGGCAGCGGTCGAGCACACTGCGATGTTGCGCCCTTTTATTCATGACTGGTTTGGCCGGGCCGGCATCGACTTTCAGTTGATCCCCTGCACCTATGCCCGCTGCGAAAAGTTGATTGAGGCAGACCATGCAGTCGATGGCGATATGGCCCGGATCAAGGGCTTTGATCAGACCTATCCCCACTTGCTGCAGATCGGTGCCCCCATCTCGGAGGTGGCGATTTATGGTCAGCCAAGGGATAACCCGAGCTGGCCCCCTGCCAAGGGTACCGTGATTGGCTGCCTGCGTGGCATCCAGTGGTGCGAACGCTTCCTCGGCAACTATCAGGTCATCTGGTTGAACGATGAGAAGCAGGGGCTTGCCCAACTGCATCGAGGCAAAGTGGACTGGCTCATCAAGATGCGCCCTGCCTCTCAACCTGCACTGGCGTCCCCCTGGCAGGAGATCACCAAAGAGCAGGTCTTTCTCTACCTCGATAAAAAGCACCGCGCGGAAATTGCGGCCTTGCTCAAGGTACAGCTGGCGTTTATCAATAACGGCCGCTGGCTGGCGATGCAAAAGCAGTATTTTTCGGCCATCTAGTGATGGTTCTCGCAGCACCACACCGGGCCGATTACATGGCTGA
>NZ_LYSQ01000064.1:0-1726 GCF_001728955.1 Aeromonas sp. DNP9
GTGTGTTCCGCTTCGAGGATGACGGCCCCAAAGCAAGCAATGTTCAGGCTGCCTTGGTACTTGACGATGAAGGCCTTGTTGGCGGGATCAATGGCGGTTCTGGTGATGTTGCAGGGGCCAATACCAGCGTCACGGGCAATCTGGCTTATCAGGCCGGGGCTGATGGCCTCAAATCGCTTGAACTCTCCGGGCCTACTGCGTTGGGAAGTGAAAGTGTGACCTCAACGTGGGATGCCCAAAGTGGAACCTTGTCTATCAGTTCCACTCGCGGTCTCTTGATGACGGTCACCATTACTGACCCGAGCACTGGTGCCTACTCGGTGAAACTTCTGCAGCCATTGATGCACACAGGGGTTGATACCGAAGATAATCTCACCCTCAATGTGGGCTACAAGGTGACAGATGGTGACGGGGATAGTGCCAGCGGCGTACTTGCCGTCACCATTAACGATGATACGCCGACAATCCAGGTGGGTGAGCTGTCCCTGACTTCCTCAGTCACCTTCCTGGGTAGCAACGCCGGTTATTCAAATAGCTATGGCTATTACATCAAAGGTGATGATGGCACCCCGTTGTCCGGCAAAGTCATCTGGGCAAATGTTCACAGTCAGAGTGTGGGAAGCCAGACAGATATCAGTTCGCTGGATCCTGCTCATACCGGATTCTTTGTTATCCCCAATGGCGGTGCCAATCCCGGTCTTGTAGATGGTGCCGCGGTCACTTTCCAGTTTATTAATGGCAAGTGGCAGGCATTCGTTGGCAGCACTGCGTTGAGTGGTGCCGATGGTGCCAACATCGTGTTCAGCGATGCGAGCCTCAACCCTGGCGGTTCACATTTGCAGGATACTGGTAGCGCAGGCAACCAGAACTGGGAGGATATGACCCTCAGCTCGGATTATGACTACAACGATGTCAGCACCACTGTGACTTGGGGCGGTGCTGTGCAGTTGCAGGTCGATGAGTCCAACCTCAATCATGATGTAACAGCTGACTTTAGTGGTGTGTTCAACGTACAGTCGGGGGCAGATGGTCTGGGATCCCAGAGCTATAGCCTGAATGTACAAAATGCCAACTCTGGTCTGATTGATACCGCCACTGGTGAGCAAGTTCAGCTGAGAATGAATGGTTCGATCCTCGAAGGTCGTACGGCCACAACTGGCCAACTGGTATTTAGCCTCACGGTCGACAGTAGCGGCAAGGTGACCCTTGATCAGCTGCGGGCTGTAGTTCACCCAACCTCTGATCCTGATGAAGCAACCTTTTTGGGCTCTGGCCACGTTAATTTGACTTTGACCGTCACCGATAAGGATGGAGATCACGCAAGCGGGGTTCTGGATATCGGTAAGGTCATCAGCTTCAATGACGATGGCCCGAGTACCTCGGCCAAGGCGGCAGTCAGTGCTGGCGCCACCCTGGATGAGACCGGCGGTTTTGATGCGGTGGAGATCACCAGCGGCGCCATCAGCGGTCTGTTTAATGCCCCGGTGTATGGGGCTGACGGAGGCGGTAGTGTGCAGTACAGCCTGAGCGCCAAGGCTGGTGCCGGGACTGGGTTATGGTTGGCAGGTCAAAGCGGCAGTGCCAGCGAAATCAAACTGGTGGCGGTGGCCAACGGTTATGAAGGATGGACCGGCGGCAGCACCAGTGGTACCAAGGCCTTCAGCGTGCTGATAGACAGCAGCGGCAAGGTGACGGTGACCCAGTATGCGGCGCTGGAGCACGGGGT
>NZ_LYSQ01000065.1:0-1460 GCF_001728955.1 Aeromonas sp. DNP9
TTTTCGAGGTTATCGACGAGGTTGTTTGCGTTGCCGCTCGCCCTGTCGATGGAGGCGCATTATAGGGAGTGAATTCGTTCTGGCAAGGAGATAATTGCAAAAAGATGGCTTTTGCTGTTTGTTCGCTCACAAAGCCACCAATTGGCATATTAAACCGGCGAAATCAGCTCACTGCAGGCACCGCAACAGCAAAATCGTGCAGATTGTCATAGAGAGCATCGGCCAGCGCACTACCCGTTTCGGTCACCGGCTTACCGGTTCTGACCATGATCTTGTGACCGACCCCGGCATTAACGGCAGCTTTTAGATCGGAAGGCTTGTCACCCACCATATAGGAACGACTCATGTCGATCCCCAGTTCCTGTTGCGCCAACAGCAGCATGCCTGGTTCCGGTTTGCGGCAATCACAGGGGGCGCCGTGATCCGGATGATGGGGGCAGAAGTAGATGCCATCGAGATCCACATCCCGATCAGCCAGTGACCAATCCATCCATTCAGTCAGATTCATGAAGTCATCTTCACTGAAGTAGCCGCGGGCGATTCCGGACTGGTTGGTGACGACGACCAGCAGATAACCTTTCTTTTTGAGGAGCTGCAGGGCGTCTATGACTCCGGGCAGAAAATGGAAATCATCGACCTGGCAGACATAGCCAGTGTCTTCATTGATGACACCGTCACGATCCAGAAAAATGGCGGGGTTGCTCACGGAAACTACCTCTATCAATGGTTTTGCCCAGTATCTCACAGGCCATAAATAGCCCCAAAAATAAAAGGGGTGGCCGAAGCCACCCCTTTTCATGTTTGTATATAACGAATCGATTAGGCGATTACGCTAGCTACAACACCGGCACCTACGGTACGGCCACCTTCACGGATAGCGAAACGCAGGCCGTCGTCCATCGCGATCGGGGCAATCAGGGTAACAACCATTTTGATGTTGTCGCCCGGCATTACCATCTCTACGCCTTCCGGCAGTTCGATGGTACCGGTCACGTCGGTAGTACGGAAGTAGAACTGCGGACGGTAGCCTTTGAAGAACGGGGTATGACGACCACCTTCTTCTTTGGACAGTACGTACACTTCAGACTCGAACTTGGTGTGCGGCTTGATAGAACCCGGCTTGGCCAGTACCTGACCACGCTCTACGTCTTCACGCTTAACACCACGCAGCAGCGCGCCGATGTTCTCGCCTGCACGACCTTCGTCCAGCAGCTTACGGAACATTTCAACACCGGTACAGGTGGTAGAAACGGTATCTTTGATACCAACGATTTCTACGGTCTCACCTACTTTAACGATACCGCGCTCTACACGACCGGTAACTACAGTACCGCGGCCAGCGATAGAGAATACGTCTTCGATAGGCATCAGGAACGGCTGGTCAATCGCGCGCTCCGGCTCCGGGATGTAGGTATCCAGGTGGCCAGCCAGCTCGATGATCTTCTCTTCCCACTGAGCTT
>NZ_LYSQ01000067.1:0-1437 GCF_001728955.1 Aeromonas sp. DNP9
CGTCCACATCACCACAATGACGGGATACCGCCAGCAAAAGCCGAGATTCGGCCTAACCAAGTGTCCGGATTTAGTTGACCACTACACTCCGCAAGATTTTGGTTATCAGCGCAGCCGCTGGTGTACCGAACTATTGGCTATCAAAATCAATCGATTAACAGGCCTCAATATGGCAGCCTCCACGCTCCGCCGATGGTTACCGCGTATGGGCATTGTCTGGCGAAGGCCCGTGCCGACCTTGCGGATAAAAGACCCGCCCTATCAGGAGAAAATGGCGGATATCGACGCTGCGCTGGCCCGCTGTGATGCCGATAATCCGGTGTTTTATGAGGATGAAGTTGATATAGACCTCAATCCCAAATTAGGGGCCGACTGGATGTTCAGAGCGCAGCAAAAGCGGGTTGTCACACCGGGACAGAACGCGAAACATTACCTGGCAGGCGTTCTCCATGCAGGCAACGGAAGAGTGCTTTACGTCAGCGGGATAATGAAAAACTCATCCCTGTTTATCGCCATGCTGGAAAAGCTGCGTCGCCACTACCGACGAGCCAAAACCATCACGCTGATCCTCGATAACTACATCATTCACAAAAGCAAACAGACCGAGCGATGGTTGAAGCAGAACCCCAAGTTCTGCTTGGTGTTCCAGCCAGTTTACAGCCCTTGGGTTAATCACATAGAACGGCTGTGGCACAAGTTACATGAAACCATCACGCGCAATCATCAATGTAGAGGAATGGCCAGCCTGCTGGCCCGAGTGAAACACTTCATGGATACCGTGTCTCCTTTCCCGGGGAATGGCTATGGCACAGCGAAGGTGAAGCACTATTGGGATCAGTTATTTAGGTGTTCAAGGTGAGCGAGGGTTGCTATCGCTATCAGCCTGTGCTGGCCGATGAAAACCAGGAGATTGCCGACTGGCTGCTGCGCCTCATCGCCAACCAGCGCAACTGGGGTTTTGGACTGTGCTTTCTGTACCTGCGTAATGTCAAAGGCTTTGGCTGGAACCACAAGCGGGTCTAACGGATCTATCGGGCGCTAGAGCTCAATATGCGGATAAAACCCAAGAAGCTGCTAGTGCGCGCTAAGCCGGAGCCGTTGGTTGTCCCTGACCAACCGAATCAATGTTGGTTGATGGACTTTATGCATGACCAGCTCAGCGATGGTCGCTCCACTCACATTGATGAATGTATCGTCCCACACGTTGGCACAGGTGCTGCCGGTTTAGGAGGGGCGACCATCCTATTAGCTGTGTCAGCAAGCGAGCTCGCTCGGTGACGGTGGCTTATCGACAGCCCCCAAAGGGAAGTATTACCGATTTGGTTATCGACTCTACAGGCCTGAAGGTGTTTGCTGAAGGCGAGTGGAAGGTCAGAAAACACGGCGCCGAGAAACGGCGAGTGTGGCGCAAATTGCATCTGGCGGTGGACCCGGCAA
>NZ_LYSQ01000068.1:0-1032 GCF_001728955.1 Aeromonas sp. DNP9
GGCTCTGTCCCAATTACGTGTTGAAAGGCTAATCTTGAAGTAGGCCATCACCTTGAGGTCTACCATCATGGATACCCCAGCCTTTCAACACCTGCTGTCTCTCTTTCCCCAGTTAACCCTGCGCCAGCGCCGTGTTGCTCAGCAGGAGCTCACTGCACCCCACACCATTACCTCGCTCAATACTCAGTTACCGGCATGCAGTGGCTGCCCACATTGTCAGGCAGATGTCGCCCAGATGGCGCCTTGGGGATGGAGTCGGGGGCTGCGCCGCTACCGTTGCAAACTGTGTCTGCGCACCAGCACCGTTCTGACCAAAACACCTCTGTCGCGGTTGCGCAAAGCACAGTGCTGGGAAGACTACGCACAAGCCCTCATCGAAGGACTGACCGTCCGCCAGGCAGCGCGGCGTTGCGGAGTCAGCAAAAACACCGCGTTCCTCTGGCGTCACCGCTTCTTGCGTGCCATGGCAGGTCATCAGGCCACCCGGGAAGAGGGCATCGTTGAGGTAGACGAGACCTTCTTCCTCGAATCGTTCAAGGGGCAACGGGGGCTGCCACGTCCGGCACGTCATCGCGGTGGTAAAGGTCGAACTCGTGGAACTGGGCCAGATTACATCCCGGTGATGGTGGTACAAGACCGTGCAGGCCACCATGCGGATTTTCAGTTGGAGAAAATAGATGCCGAGACGGTCATCGCAGTGTTAAAGCCGTTGGTGTCACCGGATGCGGTGCTATGTAGCGATGGCGCGGGTGTGTATGCCTGTTTCAGCAAAGAACAGGGTGTAACCCATCAGGTAGTGCGTAATCGTCAAGGCGAACGGGTGGTCGGTGCGTATCACATCCAGCACGTAAACGGGTATCACCATCGGTTGAAAGAGTGGATGGAGCGGTTTCATGGCGTGGCGACGCACTACCTGAAGAACTACTTGGGTTGGCGCAGGATGCTGGAGCGTTACGGGAGGGGCGTAAATATCAAAGCATGTTTGCATGAGGCGCTGGGGCGCCCCATGCAACAAGTAATTGGGACATAGCC
>NZ_LYSQ01000069.1:0-935 GCF_001728955.1 Aeromonas sp. DNP9
CTAGGCTGTGTTCTCAAAATGCTGGTTTTCTGTCCACACATAACTCGCGCAAGTAGCGAAGGCAGAAAGCCAGTTTGATAAAGGCTGCAAAACTCTTGGCTAGCTTTTCATATCTCGTTGAAAACCGGCGAAACTTCTTCAACCAACCGAAGCACCGCTCCACGACATTGCGCCTGCGGTAATGCACCTTGTCCAGTACCAATGGACGCCCCTTATGGCGCCGTTGCTGGTCGCTGCGTTGCGGAATGACCGCTTTTATCCTTCTCCGCCGTAGCTCGGCTCGAAAGGCTTTGCTGCTATAGGCCTTGTCTGCGGCAAGATGCGCTGGCCGTGTTCGGTAGCGACCTGATGACGTTGGTATCCTCGCCATGGCCAACGCGCTTGTTGCATAGCTGATTTCTGCTGATTGCCCCGGTGACAGGCAGAAGCTCAGTGGTAAGCCATGACCGTCCGTGACCAAGTGAATTTTGCTGCCGAAACCTCCCCGCGAACGGCCAAGGGCTTGATTCATTGAGGTGTTTTTTTACGTGCACCGGCAGCATCTTTGGATGCTCTGACATTGGAGCCGTCCAGGCACCACAGGTCGAAATCGATGAGCCCTTCTTCATTGAGCTTGAGTTGCAGCGCTTCCAGAATGGCATCAATCCGGCCTGCATCCTGCCAACGCCGGAAGGTGTTGTAGACCGAATTCCATGGTCCGAAACGTTCTGGAAGGTCTCGCCAAGGAGCTCCGGTGTGGAGTATCCAGAGAATGCCATCGAGCACTTGGCGCGGTTCACGGGTAGGGCGCCCGATCAGGCTTCGAGAAGGAAACTGGGGCTCGATAAGCCCCCATTGTGCATCAGTCAGCTGATAACGGCGGGACACGGAATGGATCTTAAGCTGTTGAGAAGATGTGAGATTATATCTTCATCACTTTAAGAACACAGCCTAGG
>NZ_LYSQ01000070.1:0-932 GCF_001728955.1 Aeromonas sp. DNP9
GGCGTTGTTGCCCAAATCGATGAAGCTTGAATGGAACTAACTGAGGACTTGGTGATCTGATCACCACCATCCTCTTCAAGTCTGCATCATGGGCACGTCGCTTCAACCCATCACCAACTGGCCTAAATACAACAAGTCTTTGATTAATCGTGGTTCACTCACCTTCTGGGTTGATGCCGAGGTCATGAGCAACTGGTTTCACCACGAGCATCATGGGCGGCGGGGCCGCAGCCAGCTCTACACCGACCAGACCATTTGTACCTTCCTGATGCTCAAGGGGATTTTTAACCTCACTTTGCGAGCAACCCAGGGACTACTCGACTCCCTGTTCGAGTTGATGAATGTGCCGCTGTGTGCACCAGACTACAGCTGTGTCAGCAAGCGCGCTCGCACGGTGACGGTGGCTTATCGACAGCCCCCAAAGGAACGCATTACCGACTTGGTCATCGACTCAACCGGGCTGAAGGTGTTTGGTGAAGGCGAGTGGAAGGTCAGAAAACACGGCGCCGAGAAACGGCGAGTCTGGCGCAAGTTGCATCTGGCGGTAGACCCGGTGACCCACGATATCGTGGCGGCGGAAGTCTCGCTGGAAAATGTCCATGATGCCGAGGTGTTGCCCACCTTGCTCAACCCACTGCGGCGCAAGCTGGGGCGTGTTTATGCGGATGGAGCCTATGACAGCAAAGCCAGCCATCAGCTTATCTCGCGCAAAGGGGCAACAGCCTGTATCCCGCCTCGCAAGAACGCGGGACTCTGGAAAAAGGGGCACCCAAGAAATGAGGCCGTGCTGGTGATGCGCAAGGAGGGGCTGGCGCACTGGAAGAAGATATCGGGGTATCACCGTCGCTCGCTGGCAGAGACGGCAATGTATCGGTTCAAGCAGTTATTGGCGGGGAAAGTCAGTCTGCGTAACTACAATGGCCAAGTGGGAG
>NZ_LYSQ01000071.1:0-799 GCF_001728955.1 Aeromonas sp. DNP9
CCCTCTCGATGGCTGAGGATGTAAACCATTTGCAGCACAATATCTATACATTGCGTGGCGCGCAGATCCGCGACTCTGCTGCGTGGGCGAAATATATCAACCAGTCCTTGGGTCGCTGGGGCGAACAGGTCAAGGTTCATTTTGGCCCCCATACCTGGCCGGTCTGGGGCAACGGTCAAGTAGTGGAGTACCTCAAAAACCAGCGAGACCTCTATCAGTCCCTCTTCGATACGACCATGCGCTACGCCAATTATGGTTATGGCCCCGATGAAATTGCCGAAAATGCAAAGCTACCCAAGTCGGTGTTTAACAACTGGGATAACCGTCCCTATTACGGCAACCTGAAAAATAACCTGAAATCAACCTATATTCGTAATCTTGGCTGGTTTGACGGTAACGCGGCCAAATTGGCCCAATATCCCGATGACGAGCGTGGCAAACGTTATGTTGAGGCGTTTGGAGGGGAGGACAAGCTACTGGAGGCCGCCCTCAATAGCTTCAACAAAGGGGATTATCGTTTTGCCGCCGAACTGTTAAACAATATTGTTGCCTCCAATCCTGCCAACCAGAAAGCGGTGTTGCTGATGGCTGATTCTCTTGAGCAGTTGGGCTACCAGGATGAGACAACCCTGACTCGTAATCTTTATTTGTCGGGCGCCCAGGAGTTGCGTATGGGCGGGAATGTGCCCAATCAACTCTCTACCACCTCGCCCGAGGTGATAGCGGGACTGCCTGGCGACATGCTGATGCCTTACCTCGGCATGGTGATGGATCAGGTCAAGGCCGAGCAGGTGGGTAA
>NZ_LYSQ01000072.1:0-784 GCF_001728955.1 Aeromonas sp. DNP9
AGCTTGTTTATGGCGCTAACATACGCCATGACTTCTCCCACTTGGCCGTTGTAGTTACGCAGACTGATTTTCCCCGCCAGCAACTGCTTGAACCGATACATCGCTGTCTCTGCCAGTGAGCGACAGTGATACCCCGACATCTTCTTCCAGTGCGCCAGCCCTTCCTTACGCATAACCAGCACGGCCTCATTTCTTGGATGCCCCTTTTTCCATAACCCCGCGCTCTTGCTAGGCGGGATACTGGTTTGTCGCCCCTTTGCGCGAGATAAGCTGATGGCTGGCTTTGCTGTCATACGCGCCATCCGCATAAACACATCCCAGCTTACGCCGTAGTGGCTTGAGCAAGGTGGGCAACACCTCGGCATTATGGACATTTTCCAATGACACTTCTGCTGCCACGACATCGTGGGTTGCCGGGTCTACCGCCAGATGCAACTTGCACCAGACTCGCCGCTTCTCGGCGCCGTGTTTTCTGACCTTCCACTCACCTTCACCAAACACCTTCAGGCCAGTCGAATCGATAACCAGGTCGGTAATGCGTTCCTTCGGGGGCAGTCGATAAACCACAGTCACCGAGCGTGCTCGCTTGCTGACACAGCTGTAGTCCAGTGCGCACAGCGGTACTTTCATCAACTCGAACAGGGAGTCGAGTAGTCCTTGGGTGGCCCGCAGAGTGAGACTGAAAATCCCCTTGAGCATCAGGAAGGTACAGATGGTCTGGTCGGTGTAGAGTTGGCTGCGCCCCGCCGCCCATGATGGTCGTGGTGAAACCAGTTGCTCATGG
>NZ_LYSQ01000073.1:0-566 GCF_001728955.1 Aeromonas sp. DNP9
TGTATGGAGATGGTATTCACCTGACAGTTGCCCACAAAAGGGAGTGGTCATACGGCTTCAAACCGGATAACAAAATGGTACCCCTACCGTGTTATCCGGAGTCACCGTATGACCACCAACGAGAAAGTAGCACGTCGCAAACTCAGCCTGCTAGAGCTCGCCAAAGAGCTCAATAATGTCAGCAAAGCCTGCAAGCTCATCGGCTACAGCCGTCAGCAGTTCTACGAAATTCGCCGTAATTACCAGACCTATGGCGCCGAGGGCTTGCTCGATAAACTGCCCGGCTGTAAAGGGGCTCATCCCAATCGGGTCGCTCCCGAGATTGAACAGGCCATCCTCGATTACTCCCTCACCAGACCAACTCATGGCCCGCTGCGGGTTGCACAAGAGCTGGCTCTGCAGGGCATCAATGTCAGTGCGGGTGGTGTGCGTGGCGTGTGGCAACGTCACGACTTGCTCTCCAAACACGACCGCTTGTTGCGCCTCGAGAAAACGCACCGGGAGCAGACCATTGAGCTCAATGACGAGCAGATTCGCCTGTTAGAGCGCTTCAGCCCCGAGTTTCG
>NZ_LYSQ01000074.1:0-525 GCF_001728955.1 Aeromonas sp. DNP9
GGCCTGGCATCCAAACAGCCGGGCGCACACCGCTATAAGGTCGCTCGGTCTGAACGACCGGGCATTCCCAATCTGCTAGCCCGCGAATTTGATGTCCAACAACCCAATCAGGTGTGGTGTGGCGATATTACCTACGTCTGGGCAGGTGGTCGTTGGCATTACCTGGCAGCGGTGCTTGACCTGCATACCCGGCGGGTTGTGGGGTGGGCGATGTCAGATAAACCAGATGCCAAGCTGGCCATCAAAGCCCTGGAGATGGCGTATCAGCAGCGGGGTTGTCCGTCAGGCGTGCTGTTTCACTCTGACCAGGGCAGCCAATATGGCGGCCGAGCATTTCGGCAACGACTGTGGCGCTATCGCATGACCCAGAGTATGAGTCGGCGTGGCAACTGCTGGGATAACGCCCCGATGGAACGGTTGTTCAGAAGCCTGAAGTCAGAGTGGCTCCCGGCTATGGGATATATGAGCGTGCGGGAGGCGAAGCGGGATATCAGTTATTACCTGATGGATTACTACAACTGGCGG
>NZ_LYSQ01000075.1:0-511 GCF_001728955.1 Aeromonas sp. DNP9
CGTTGGCGCCAAGGTCCACTGACGCTCTGGCACTATCGCCATCGGCATCAGTTACGGTCTGCACCAATGTCAGCACGCCCTCGTCCACACTCAGCGCCACGCTGTCATCTGCACTACTGGTATTGCCATGCCAGACGTTGTCCAGCAGTTCCAGCGTCACTGCCCCGGTGGTCGGGTCGATGGTCAGGGTGAAGTAGTCCACCCCACCGGCGCTGCCAGTGATGACGTTACCCACCTGGTTGAGCACGATAGCCGCGCCCTGGCCGTTGGCGGCCAGCGGGTCAACCGCATACAGACCACTAGCCACGTCGCTGCCAGTCAGCGCCAGGCTGTAGCCGATGCTGCCCGCCCCGTCGGCCCCGAAGGCCGGGGTGAACTGGGCCTGCACATTGGCGGCGCTCAGGATGGCACTGGCCACTCCGTCACCGCCAACACCACCCAGACTGACCAAGCTTTCATCCACGGTTGCACCCAGACCCGGTGCTTTCTCTGCCAGCCCGGCACGCGGACC